>NZ_JBEUPA010000135.1:0-23833 GCF_040492065.1 Actinomadura sp. NPDC000929
CCGGCGGACCCGCGGGCCCCAGAGGCGGCGGAGGGCCGGGAGGCGCGGGCCCGGGCGGGGGACCGGGCGGGCTCCTGAACGCCGGGACCCCCGGCGCCGCCGTCACCGCCGCCCTCAACGCCGGCGCCGCCTCCTACACCTGGGTCGCCGCCGCCGTCGGATCCAACACCGCCGCCGGCTACCAGCTCGCCACCGGCCGGCCCGTGATGGCCGTCGGCGGATTCAACGGCACCGACCCCGCCCCCACCCTCGCCGAGTTCCAGCGCCTCGCCCGCCAAGGAAAGATCCACTACTTCGTCGGCGGCGACCGCGGCCAGAACCGCGGCCCGGGAGGCGCCACGGCCCGCGGCGCCGGCAGTGCCAGTGGTGGCAGCGACGCCGCCCAGCAGATCAGCGCATGGGTCGCCGCGCACTACACCCCCGCCACCGTCGGCGGCGCCGTCCTGTACGACCTGACCCCCGGCGCGGGGTGACCGGTCGTCCCGCGCGGGGAAGGGAGGAAGGAGAACGGCACCAGCGAACAGGGAGTGACCCGATGGCCGACACGCTCGACGCCGACGAAGTCGCCGACCGCCTGCGCGGCCTGCCCGCCTGGAGCCGCGACGGCGACCAGATCCGCAGGCAGGTCACCGCCCCGTCCTTCCCCGCCGGGATCGAGGTGGTCGCCGACGTCGCCCGCGCCGCCGAGGACGCCGACCACCACCCCGACATCGACATCCGCTGGCGCACCCTGACCTTCGCCCTGACCACCCACAGCGCCGGCGGCCTCACCGGCAAGGACTTCGACCTCGCCGCGACGATCGACGAGATCGCCGCCCGGCACGGCGCCGGGTAGGGCCGCGATGGCCGTGCAGGTGGCGGTGTGCGGGCCGGGCGAGTGCACCGAGCTGCAGTGGGACCACGCCTACGAGACCGGCCGGATCCTCGCCGGGCGCGGCGCCGTGGTCGTGTGCGGCGGGCACGGCGGCGTGATGGCCGCCGCGGCCGCGGGCGCCCGCAGCGCCGGCGGCGTCGTGGTGGGGATCCTGCCCGCCGCCGACCGCGCCGCCGCCGGGCCCGACCTCACCGTCGCCGTCCCCACCGGCCTCGGCCAGGCCCGCAACAACGTCATCGTCAACGCCGCCGACGCCGTCATCGCCGTCGGCGGATCCTGGGGGACCCTGTCGGAGATCGCCCTGGCCATGCGGGCCGGGCGCATCCCCGTCGTCCAGCTCGGCGGCTGGCGCGTCCACGACGAGGACGGACGGCCGGTCGGCGGTATCGTGCACGCCGCCGACCCCGCCGCCGCCGTCCACGCCACCGGCCTGTGGCCCTAGCCCCGCACCCCGGTGCGCGGCGCGCGCGGCCGCGCGCGCCGCAGGATGAACAGCGCGAGGGTGAGGCACGCGGCCGCCAGCAGGATCACGCACGCCACCGTCAGCGCGGTCGTGTAGCCGTGCACCACGGCCGCGTCCGGGCGCGGGTGCGGGTGGGAGGCCAGGTAGGCCGCGGTCGCGCCGGCGGCCAGGGTGTTCAGCAGCGCGGTGCCCAGGGCCGCTCCGAGCTGCTGGGCGGCGTTGTAGGCGGCCGACGCCGCCCCGATGTCGTGGCCGCGCATGCCCTCGGTGGCCAGGGCGGCGGTCGGGGGCATCACGCAGCCCAGGCCGAGCCCGGTGAGCACGAGAGCGGGAAGCAGGGCGAAGGCGAACACGTCCGTGCCCGCCGCGGACAGGCGGGTCAGGACCAGCATCCCGGCGGCCGCGGTGAGCAGGCCCGGCACGATCACCGCCGCGGGCCGGACGCGGCCGTGGAGCCTCCCGGCGACGAGCACGGACCCGGCCAGCGCGGCCAGCGCGTTGATGATCAAGGTCAGTCCGGCCCGGACCGGTGAGTAGCCCAGCACCGTCTGGGTGTAGTAGCTCATGAACAGGTAGAAGCCGAACATCGCCACGAACATCAGGGTGATGGCGCAGAACGCGGCGGCGCGGGCGCGGTGCAGCAGGACCCGCATCGGCAGCAGCGGCCGGGGCGCGCGGATCTCGACGGCGGCGAACGCCGCCAGCAGCGCCGTCCCGCCGGCCAGGAGCGCCAGCACCTCGGCCGAGTCCCACCCCAGCGGTTCGGCCCGGTTGAACCCGTACACCACCGCGGCGAATCCCGCGAGGCTGAGCAGCGCTCCGGCGACGTCCAGCCGCCCCCGTTCCGGGATCGGCCGGTCCGCGGGCACCAGCGCGACGCCGAGCGCGGCGAGCAGCGCGATCGGCGCGTTGATGTACAGGCACCAGCGCCAGCCGGCGTACTCGGTCAGCAGGCCTCCGGCGATCAGGCCGATCGCCGAGCCCCCCGCGCCGACCGCGGCGAAGACCCCGAACGCCCGGCCGCGTTCGCGAGCCTCGGTGAAGGTGGTCGCCAGCAGCGACAGCCCGGCCGGCGCGAGCAGGGCGGCGAAGACGCCCTGCAGCGCCCGCGCCCCGAACAGCATCAGCGGGTTCACCGCCGCGCCGCCCAGCGCGGACGACGCGGCGAACCCCGCCAGCCCGACGAGGAAGGCGCGCCGGTGGCCGAGCACGCCGCTGACCCTGCCGCCGATGAGCAGCAGCCCACCGAAGGCCAGCGCATAGGCGGTGATCGCCCATTGCCGGTTCCCGTCCGACATCCCGAGCGCGTGCTGCGCCGACGGCAGCGCGATGTTCACGATCGTCCCGTCCAGGACCACCAGCAGCTGCGCCGCGCTCACCACCGCCAGCGTCCACCACCGCCGCCTGGACACGCGTCCCCGCCCGTCACCGGGCGCCTCGACGGCACTCGCCGTCACCTGAGTCGTGCTGTCTCCGACATCCATGACCTCCAGCGTTCCGTTGAAGGCGTCCCGGAGACTTCTCGCCGCTCGCGGCCCGTTCAACAGGGCCAGGCGGCCGACAACTCTCAACCCGAGTCGAACCCCCGGCCCCGGCCCCCGCTCTGATCGGCGGCGTGGACGCGGGAGTCCGGTATCCGATGGCTCACACGAAGGAGCGGCCCCAAGGGGCCGCTCCTTGTTGCGGGGCTACGCCCCGGGTTCTGCTGGAAGATCAGTGGGCCTGTCGCCAGAGCTCACGCTTCCGGGCCCTGGCGGGCCCGCCGATCCCGTTTCCGGCGTCTGGCCGCAGCCCTGCGGTTCCGCACCGCGTGCGCGACGGCGACGCCGATCGCGAGGAGAAGGAAGCAGACGGCGCCGACGATGGCGCCCTTCAGCGCGCCGTCCCCGATGGGATCGTCGAGGCCGCCGTTCACCATGTCGAGGAAGGCGCCCCAGGGGCACCCGGCGGCGACGAACGCGACGAACGCGCCAAGGGCCTCGACGGCGTTCCCGTCCTCCGCCGGGCGGTCCACGGTGTTCTCGATCCTGCACATATGATCACGACCTTCGGTCTTTCGTTCCGAGCTCCGGACGCACCGGAGCAGCCCTGGACGACCAGGGCTGGTCTTGACCGTGCGCGGGCGAAGGCCGAAGGCCACACCTCGATCCCGCCGGGCGGGGGCCTAGTGGGCGGAGAAGCCGCCGTCCACGAAGATCGACTGGCCGGTGACGTAGGCCGAGGACGGCGACGCCAGGAACACCGCGGCTCCGGCGAAGTCCTCCGCCAGGCCGTTGCGGCCGGCCAGGGTCCGCTCGGCGAGCGCCCGCACCTTCGCCGGGTCCGACGACAGGCGCGCGTTCAGCGGCGTCATCACGAAACCCGGCACGAGGGCGTTGGCGGTGACGCCGCGGCTCGACCACGCCTCGGCCTGCGACCGGGCCAGCGCCACCAGCCCCGCCTTGGACACCCCGTAGGCGCCGCTGGTCACCGACGCCCGGAACGCCTGCTGCGAGGCGATGTGGATCAGCCGCCCGAAGCCGCGCTCGGCCATCCCCGGCCCGAACCGCTGCCCGAGCAGGAACGGCGCCTCCAGGTTCACCGCCATCGTGGCGTCCCACACGTCGGCGCCGAGCTCGTCCATCGGCGGCCGCAGGTTCACCCCCGCCGCGTTGACCAGGATGTCGGGCTCGCCGAACGCCGACGCGGCGGCCTCGGCGGCGTCGGCGACCGCCTCACGCGACCCCAGGTCGGCGCTCACCGCCGCGGCCCGGCAGCCGTGCCCCTCCAGCTCGCGGACGGTCGCCGCGAGCTCGGCCTCCCGCCGCGCCACGACCACCACCGAGGCCCCGGCCCGCGCGAGCGCCCCGGCGATCGCCCTGCCGATCCCCGAGCTGCCTCCCGTCACCACCGCGACCCTGCCTTCCAGCGAGAACAGCTCGGCCAGGTACGGGAGGGAGGAAGGATGATCGCTCATGAGCGCAGAGTCTAGGGGGAGGGCGGCGGGTCGTCCGGCGGGTCCTCGCCGCGGCGGCGGTCCCGCCACACCACGAAGACGATCACCGCGACCACCACGAAGGTCGGCACGAAGAACGGCACCGCCGTGATGATCGGATGGGACGCCAGCACCCCCTGCGCCGTCATGCGCCCGCCTTCGCGGCCGACCCGTCCCGGGCCGCCCCGGCGGGCCCGGGACGCTCCGGCAGCCGCCGCGCGATCCGCGCCACGCCCCAGCCGAGCGACAGCACCAGCGCCAGGGTGCACAGCAGCACCACCGCCGAGCACGCCGCCCACAGCCAGCTCGGCACGTCGGTCTTCAGCTCACGCTGCAGGATGGTCCGCTCGCCCTGCAGGTCCCGGGTGAAGCGCGGCGGCGCGGGCAGCTCCTTCGCGCCGATCGCCGGGTCGTCGGGCAGGTAGACCGGGACGCCGGCCAGCGTCCGCCCGTCATGGACGCGCACCAGCGTCTTCCACTCGCCGTGCAGCGGCATCGGCTCGCTCGTGCGGTAGACGCCCTCGCGCACCCTGACCAGGCGGTCGACGTGCAGGCCCTGCCCCTGCCAGCCCGTCACCGTCACCCAGGCCGGACCGTCGACGGCGTCCGCGGGGGAGAACTCGACGCGCGCGTCGGCGGTGCGGTGCGCGGCGTCGCCGCGGACGCCGGTGAGGGTGACGGTGGCCGTTCTGCCCTGCGGGACCGAGACGACCAGCCCGTTGGCGACCGCCGCCGCGACCGCCAGGATCGCCGCCGCGAAGAGCCCGCGCGCCACCGCCGGACGCGGCGCCCGCCCGTGCAGCCCCTCGGCCAGCAGAGCCCCGCACAGCCCGCCCGCCACACCGCCCACCACGGCCATCGCCATGCCCTCGGCCACGATGTCCGGCGTCCACGGCAGCCGGAACGCCACCTGCCCGTAGGCGTACTCGGCGCCGAACCCGGCCGTGCCGATCAGCACGCCCGACACCGCGCCCAGCGCCAGCGGCCGCCGCGCCAGCGCCAGCGCCGCGACCTCCACGCACACCGCCTCGGCGAAGTACAGCGGCACCGCCGCCCACAGCTCCCCGATCACGCCGCCGACCAGCACCGACACCCCGCCGCGCACCAGCATGTAGAACACCACGGCGAACACCGCGCCGCCGCGCCCGGCCCACAGCCGCGCCGCGACCAGCGCGCAGCCCGCCGCCAGCGCGATCAGCAGCGGCTGGTGGACGAGCCGGAACTGCGGCACCCCGAAGTCGTACTCGGCCTGGAACACCGACAGCCCGATCAGCAGCCCGCCCGCGTGCATGCAGCGCCGCACGTACCGCAGCCGCCCCGGCGGCTGGCCGGCGTCCCCGCAGGCGCGGCGGCCCTCCCGCTCCAGCACCATCATCGCCACCAGCGACAGCCCCGCCCCGCCGATCAGCATCAGGTGCGTCGGCCCCCACAGCGTCACGTCCTGCCCGAAGATGCGGTGCCAGACGTCGTCGAGCGGGAACCCCAGCAGCGCGTAGAAGCCGGCGCCGGCCAGCAGCACGCCGCCCGCGGGGGCGTGCCAGTCCCGGGTGATCCGCACCGAGGCCGCGCCGGGGCGCTCGCCCCTGGGCAGCACGACGGCCAGCACCCCGGCGGTGAAGATGCCGAACAGCCCGATCAGGATGGGGTAGTGGGCGATGTTGGCCAGCGGCCCCTCGTCCCGGCCGTGCGAGATGTGCAGGGAGATGTCCCAGTACATTCCGAGCAGCGCGACCAGCAGCGACACCATCGCGACCGGGATCGGCAGCGCCGCCCACCCCGGGGTGCCGCGGCCCGGGCCGCGGGTCGCCAGGTCCGCCGCCCGCGCCAGGACGGTGACGCGGCCGCTGCGATGGCCCCAGCCGAGCACCAGCAGCACCGCCGTCAGGGCGGCCGCGGCGGTCGAGGCGATGAGGATCTGGTCGAGTGCCGCGCCGCCCGCCGGTTTGGCCGGCGCCGCGGCGAGCCGCGCCGCGACGCCCGCGCCGCCGATCGTCGCGCTCATGCCCGTCACGTGCTCCACCACCGCTGCTCCCTTGACGCGCGAACCAGGACGGCCCCGTACTGATCGGGGCGAACTCCCAAGCGGAGTATGCCACTTTCCAATGTGTCATTGTCTAGTGTCACACTTTGTGGTGTGCGACACCGGAACGGAAGGGGAGACATGCGGCGGACACGAGCGAGAGCGACCGCGGTGCTGGTCACGGCCACGGCCGCGCTGACGGCGGTGGCCGCCTGCGGAGAGCCCGCGTCACCGCCGTCAGGCGCGCGGACCGGTACGCCGCCCGCCGCGACGGGCGGCGCCCCGGCCGCGTCCGGGCGGCCGGCCGTCCGGATCGCCGTGACCGTGACCGGCGGGAAGCCCCGCACCGCGCAGCGCCGCGTGAAGGTCCCCCGCGGCGCCGCCGTCGAGATCACCGTCACCGGCGACACCGCCGACGAGTTCCACCTGCACGGCTACGACCGCGAGCTTCTGCTGCGCCCCGGAGCGACGGCCGTCCTGCGCTTCACCGCCGACACCCCCGGCGTGTTCGAGGCCGAACTGCACCACTCCGGCGCCCGCGTCCTCGAACTCCAGGTCAGGTGACCCGTGCACGTGCTCGCCCACGGGCTCGGCGGCCGCACCGACCTGCCGCTGGACGCCGTCGCCGCCATCACCGGCGGCGGCCTGGCCGTCGCGGCCACCTTCCTCGCCCTCACCGCCGCGTGGAAACGGCCCCGCCTCCACCCCGACGCCGGGCGCCCGCTGCCCCCCGCCCTCGCCCGCGCGCTGGACGCGCCCGCCCTCACCGCGGCCGGGCGCGCCCTCGCACTGGCCGCGTCCGCCCTGGTCGTCGCCGTCGCGTTCGCCGGACCCGCCTCCGACGCCCGCAACCTCGCCCCGTGGGCACTGTTCGTGACGTTCTGGGTGGGCCTGGTGCCCGCCAGCGTCCTGCTCGGACCCGTGTGGCGCCGCGTCAACCCGCTGCGGACTCTGCACTCCGCGCTCTGCCGCGCCACCCGCACCCCGGCGGCGGGGCGGCGCCCCCTGCCCGCCCGGCTCGGCTACTGGCCCGCCGCCGCGTGGCTCACCGGATTCGTCTGGCTGGAACTCGTCGCCCCGCACCGCTCCGACCCGCGCCTGGTCGGCGCCCTCATCCTCGCCTACGCCGCCGCCAACCTGGCCCCCGCCTGGTGGTTCGGCCGCGACTGGTTCACCCGCGCGGACGGGTTCGAGGCCTACTCCAGCCTGCTGGCCCGCCTGTGCCCCGTCGGGCGGCGCGGCGACGGCGCCCTCGTCCTGCGCACCCCGCTCACCGGCCTGATGAAGGGCGACCCCGAACCCGGACTGACCGCGACCGCCTGCGTGCTGATCGGCTCGACCGGATTCGACGGCGTCACCCGCACCACCTACTGGCGCGACAACGTCGACCCCGCGAGCGTCCGCGCCGGAACCCTCGGCCTGGCCGCCGCCGTCGGCGCCGTCGCGCTGCTGTACGTGGCGGCGCTGCGGCTCAGCGCACGGTTGACCCGCCAGGACCCGGCCCTCCCGCACGACCGGTCCGGGCCCGCCCGGTTCGCCGCGACCCTGCTGCCGATCGCCCTCGGCTACACCCTCGCCCACTACTTCTCGTTCTTCGTCCTGGAGGGCCAGACCACGTTCATCCTCGCCAGCGACCCCTTCGGGACGGGACTGGACCTGCTCGGCTCCACCGGCAACCGCGTCGACTACGACCTCGCCGGACCCACCCTCGTCGCGCAGGTCCAGGTCAACGCCATCGTCCTCGGCCACATCGCCGGGACGATCGCCGCGCACGACCTCGCCCTGCGCGGCCCCGGCCCGGCCACGCGCGGGCAGCTGCCCATCGCCGCCGTCATGGTCGCGCTCACCTGCGCCGGCCTGTTCGCCCTGCTGAGCGGCTGACCGCCCGCGCCGCGCGCACCGCTCAGCGCGCGAACTTCCACCGCATCGCGCCGTAGGGCTCCACCGTCCCCACCGCGAACACCGTGTGGAAGGTGATCCGGTAGACCCACCACGGCGGCGGCCCCGCGCTCTGCGCGCTGTAGGGCGCGGTGAACGCCTCGCCCTCCACCCGCGCCGGCCACCCGCCGTCCCGATACCCGGCCGCGACCGCCTCCAGGACCTCCGGGTCGGTGACGCGCCGGGCCTCGCCCTCCAGCACCACGTCCCCGACCGGCGTGCGGACCGAGACCGTGCACGCCGGGTTCGCCGCCAGGTTCCGCGACTTGCGCGTGCCGGGCCCGCTGACGACGTACAGGTCACCGTCGTGCCACAGCGCGCCGACGCCCGCCGAGTGCGGGCGCCCGTCCGGGCCGGCCGTGCCGAGGAACACCGGCGTCTCGGGCTTCGGCAGCGCCGCCTTCAGCGCGTCGCGCACGCCGTCCCACGCCAGCTCTCCGGCCCCGTAGATGTCGAGGTCGCGCGCCTCGACGGGTTCGCGGTCGCTCATCGTCGTCCTCCCTCGTGAAACCGCCCTCGAAAGGTAGACGGCGGGGCGGCCGCGAACTCATCGGCGCCCGGCCCCGGAGTCGCCGGAAGGGCGGCCCTGCCGGGACGGGCACCCCCGCGCCACTACTAAGTGGTACTGTATAGTGGTACTCAGTACTACAAGGTACCTGGAGATCGAAGGCCCGCGATGGACGACCTGACGGAGATGTTGAAGGGCACGCTCGAAGGCTGCGTGCTGGAGATCATCGGGGGCGAGGAGACCTACGGGTACGCCATCACGCGCCGGCTGAACGATCTCGGCTTCACCGACGTCGTCGAAGGGACGGTCTACACCATCCTGCTGCGGCTGGAGAGGAACGGGCTCGTCCAGGTGACGAAACGACCCTCCGTGGTCGGTCCGCCGCGCAAGTTCTATGCGCTCAACGACGCCGGACGCGAGGAACTCGCGAAGTTCTGGGCGAAATGGCAGTACGTCTCATCACGCATCGACAGCCTCAAGGAGGGCGGGAGATGAGTTTCTGGGAGACCGTCACAGGCAGTGATCTCACCAGAGAATGGAAAGCGTTCGAAGTCAGGGCCGCGGCCCTGCCGGAGGACCACCGGGCGGCATGGGAACAGATCAAGGCGCACCTCTCCCCCCACTCGGACTTCACCGGCCGCAACCTGATGCCGATCCTCGACGCCGCCCTGGGGCTGCTGGAGGAAACCTCGGCGGACGGGCAGAGCGTCCAGGAGGTGCTCGGCGACGACGTCCGAGGCTTCTGCGCGGCGCTGGCCGGCGGAGAGGGCGCCCGCACCTACCGCGACCGGTGGCGCGAGCAGCTGAACAGGAACGTCGCGAGGAAACTGAGCCGGCTGGGAGGCTGACGTGGGCATTCAGGACGTCATCGAGGGCAAGCGGCAGTGGCGGGCGCACATGGCGCGGGTCAAGGCGCTCCCGCCGGACTATCGGATCGTCTACAAGGAGATGCAGAGGTACCTGTTCAAGGTCGGGCCGGTGGACCTGCCCGACGGGCCTCTGCTCCCGGGGATCGTCGACTTCTTCGAGGAGGGCGCCGCCGCGGGCAGGGGAGTCCTGGAGCTCACCGGCGACGACGTCGCCGCGTTCTGCGACGACCTGATCAAGGACTCTCCCACCTACGCGGAGATCTACCAGGAATCCAGGAGCGGGGAACCCGGCCCGGCCGGGAAGTAGCGCCCGGCCGGTACCGGCGGAGCTCTGCAACGGGTGAGCCGAGACGGGCGCTCGGGCCCCTGACCACCCGTGGCGACAGCGGCTGCCAGACCACCTCCTGGTCGGTGGGCATCACCCTGGTCGGCTTCCTCTGGTCGATGAAGCTGTTCAACCGCGACCCCACCCGCCGACCGGGCCCACCGGGCCGCACAACACCCGAACGCGGCCCCGAGCACTTCCATTGAGCCACCGCTCGACCTCAAAGAGTAGCGAGCGCGTCCGGGCTCTTGCCAGGGCCGCCCTCGAGGGCTTTATGCTCGCTCCACGAGTTTAATCGAGGAGGGCCTCGTGCGGCGGCAACGGATCGATCTCGCAGCGATCGAAGCGGTCCTGCTGGACATGGACGGCACTCTCGTCGACTCCGACGCCTCGGTCGAGCGCGCCTGGTCGATCTGGGCCGCGGAGCACGGCGTCGACCCCGGCGCGGTGCTCGCCATCGCCCACGGGAGCCCGGCGGCACATACGGTTCGGCGGCTGCTCCCCGGCCTCGGCGAGGACGGCGCCGCCGCGGCGGCGCAGCGGCAGCACGCCCTGCAGCACGAGGACCTGGCGGAGGTCACCGCGACGCCCGGCGCGCATGACCTGATCGCCGCGCTCGGCCGGCTCGGACTGCCGTGGGCCGTGGTGACCAGCGCCGACGGGAGGCTGGCCGAGGCACGCCTGCAGGCGGCGGGGATCGATCCGCCCCTCCTCCTCACCATCGACGACGTGGCGGTGGGCAAACCCGACCCCGAGGGCTACCTGGAGGCCGCGGCCCGCCTGGGGATCCCTCCGGCCGCCTGCCTCGTGGTGGAGGACTCCGAGCCGGGCCTGGCCGCCGGCCGGGCGGCGGGCATGCCGACCGCGGCGCTGCGGGGGCTGCCCGGCGGGCTGTCCCTGCCCGACCTGGGGCGGCTGGCCGATCTGCTGGAGCGGTCGCGGCTCCGGCCGTGGTGGCGCGACGCCGTCGGCTACCAGGTGTACCTTCCGTCGTTCGCGGACGGCAACGACGACGGCTGGGGCGACCTGACGGGGGCGAGCGCGCACCTGGACCACCTGGCGCGCCTCGGGGTGGACGTGGTGTGGCTGACCCCCTTCTTCCGCTCGCCGATGCGCGACCACGGATACGACGTCGCCGACTACCGGGCCGTCGATCCCCTGTTCGGTGGGGAGGCCGCGCTGGACGTGCTGCTGGCGGAGGCGCACCGCCACGGCATGCGGGTGATCGGCGACCTGGTCGTCAACCACACCAGCGACGCCCACCCCTGGTTCGCCGCCGCCTCCTCTTCGCGGACGGACCCGCACCGCGAGTACTACATCTGGCGGGACCCGGCCCCCGGCGGCGGCCCGCCCAACAACTGGCCGTCCCATTTCGGCGGGCCGGCGTGGACGTTCAGCCCGGCGACCGGTCAGTACTACCTGCACCTGTTCCGCCCTGAACAGCCCGACCTCAACTGGCGCGACCCCGCGCTCGCGGCCGAGGTCGACGCGATCATCGAGTACTGGCTCGCGCGGGGACTGGACGGCTTCCGCGTCGACACGGCCGCCTACCTCGTCAAGGACGCGGACCTGCGGGACAATCCGCCGCTGCCCGCCGGCCGGCTCCTCCCGGCGCGGGGCGTGACGATGGACTGGCGCCGCCAGGAGCACCGCCATGACATCCACCAGCCCGATGTGCACGCCGTCCACGAGCGGTGGCGGCGCATCGCCGACCGGCACGACGCCCTCCTCGTCGGCGAAGTCTACGAACTCGACCCGCGGGCGCTGGCCCGTTTCGTCGAGGGCGAGCGGCTGCACTCGTCGTTCTGGTTCGGGCTGGTCGAAACCGGCTGGGACGCCGACCGGATCGACACCATGATCGAGGCCGCCGTGGCGGCGTCGCCGCGACTCTCGTGGGTCCAGGGCAACCACGACCGCTCCCGCGCCGCCACCCGGTTCGGGGACGGGCTCCGCGGCCGGCGCCGGTCACTCGCGCTCCACGTCCTGATGGCGCTGCTGCCTGGAACCTTCTGGCTCTACCAGGGCGAGGAACTCGGCCTGGGCGACGGGCGGGTCCCGCCCGGCCTCGGCGCCGACCCGCTGGGCGCCGCCCAGCCGGAGGAGAGCCGCGACGCCGCGCGCACCCCCATGCCGTGGCGGCCGGGTCCGGGACTGGGATTCACCACGGGGCGTCCGTGGCTGCCCGACGGCGCACGCGATGACGGCGACACCGTGGCGAGGCAGCGAGACGACCCGGCATCCCACCTGAACACCGTGGGCCGGCTGCTGGCCACCCGACGCCGGCTCACCCGCCGGCTGGCCGCCACCGACGAGGTGACCAGGGCCGTGCTCGCCGCACCGGTGACCGCCTACCGCAGGGGAGCGCTCTGGGCCGTGGTGAACCTGCGCGACGCCCCTGTGGCCGATGTCGACCTGCCCGCGCCGGCGGTGTTCGACACCGACGACCCCTCCGTCACGCTCGACCGGCCCAGGGCCGGCCGCGTCCGGCTCGCGCCCCAGCAGGCGCTCCTCCTCGCCGAAGGATGACCGGCACGACAACGCGCACGCCGAACGCGACGCCCGGCCATTCACACCACCGATGCACACCACCCGCGCTCACCCCCCACACTCCGACGAGGAGGGCGGCATGGCCGACGATGTGATCCCCTTCCATCTCGACGTCCCCGAGTCCGTACTCGACGACCTGCGGGGACGGTTGAACCGCACGCGGTGGCCGGATGAGGAGACGGTCGACGACTGGTCACAGGGCGTGCCCCTGGACTATCTGCGCGAACTGTGCCGGTACTGGGCCGAGGAGTACGACTGGCGGGCCACCGAGGCGCGCCTCAACGCGTTGCCGCAGTTCCGGACCTCCGTCGACGGGCTCGGGATCCACTTCCTCCACGTCCGCTCGCCTCACGAGGACGCGCTGCCGCTCGTCCTCACCCACGGCTGGCCGGGCTCGGTCGTGGAGTTCCTCAAGGTGATCGGACCGCTCACCGACCCGGCGGCCCACGGCGGCGACGCCCGCGACGCGTTCCACGTCGTCTGCCCGTCGCTGCCCGGCTACGGCTTCAGCGACAAGCCGGGCGACCCCGGCTGGGGCGTCGAGCGGATCGCCGCCGCCTGGATCCGCCTGATGGCTCGCCTCGGCTACGACCGGTACGGCGCGCAGGGCTCCGACTGGGGCACCACCATCACCACACTGATCGGCCGCCAGGATGCGGAGCACCTGGCCGGCATCCACCTCACCCCGCCCCTCGCGGCTCCGGACCCGGCGACGTTCGACGACCTCACCGCCGGGGAGCGGGCCGCCCTGGCCTCGCTGGAGGAGGCCCAGCGCCGGGAGGACGGCTACTCGCTGGAACAGTCCACCCGGCCGCAGACCGTCGGCTACGGGCTCGTCGACTCCCCGGCGCTGCTGTGCGCCTGGATCATCGAGAAGTTCCGCTTCTGGACCGACTGCGACGGCCACCCGGAGAACGCGCTCACTCGCGACGAACTGCTCGACAACCTCATGTTCTACTGGCTGCCCGGGACCGGGGCGTCCGCCGCCCGTCTCTACTGGGAGAGCTTCAGGCAGGTGCAGCGGGTCTTCACCGCCGGCGCGACGGACCTGGTGACCGTGCCGACCGGGTGCTCGGTGTTCCCGAAGGAGAACCCCCGCCCCTCCCGGCGGTGGGCCGAGAAGCGCTTCACCGACATCCGGCACTGGAACGAGCCCGAGAAGGGCGGTCACTTCGCGGCGTTCGAGCAACCTCGGCTCTTCGTCGAGGAGCTCCGCGTGTTCTTCCGCCTCGTCCGCTGACCAGACCCAGGTGCCCCGGTCACCCGGCGCACAGCCGACAGACCGCGAACAACGCCACCGGCCCGGCCCCCGAGCCGCGAAGACGGCGGGGCGGTCGCGAACTCATCGGCGCCCGCTTCCTAGAGTTGCGGGCATGGCTCCTTCGATCGCCACCGCGAACCGCGTCGACCGCTCCGAACTGCTGGAGTTCCTGCGTCCCCGCCACCACGCGCTGCTGTCCACCGCCCGCGCCGACGGCCGGCCCCAGATGTCGCCGGTGACGTGCGGCGTCGACGACCAGGGCCGCATCGTCGTGTCCACCTATCCCGAGCGGGCCAAGGCCCGCAACGCCCGCCGCGACCCGCGCGTGTCGGTGTGCGTGCTGTCCGACGACTTCAACGGCCCCTACGTGCAGGTCGACGGCGCCGCCGAGGTCATCGACATGCCCGAGGCCGCCGACGCGCTCGTCGACTACTACCGCTGCATCGCCGGGGAGCACCCCGACTGGGACGAGTACCGGGAGGCGATGCGCCGCCAGGACAAGTCCCTGATCCGCGTCACCATCGAGCGGTGGGGGCCGATCGCGACCGGCGGCTTCCCGGCACGCCTGGTCCCCGACAACTAGCGGCGCGCCGCGGCCCGCCCGGGCAGGCCGCGGCGCAGGAACTCCGCCGTGACCGAGGACGGCTCCTCCAGCAGCGCGGCGGGGGTGCCGGCGAACACGACCTCGCCGCCGTGCCGGCCCCCGCCGGGCCCGAGGTCGACCACCCAGTCGGCGTGCGCGACCACCTGGAGGTCGTGCTCGACGACGATGACGGTCCCGCCGCCGTCCACCAGCCGGTCCAGCAGCGCCAGCAGCGCCCCGACGTCGGACATGTGCAGGCCCGTCGTGGGCTCGTCCAGCACGTAGACCGTCCCGGGGCGGTGCAGCCGGGTCGCCAGCTTGATGCGCTGGCGCTCGCCGCCCGACAGCGACCCCAGCGGCCGCCCGAGCGTCATGTAGCCGAGCCCCACCTCGTTGAGAGCGCGCAGCCGCGCGGCGATCGCGCGTTCGGACGGGTCGGCGTCTCCGGCGGCGTCCCCGGTGAAGAACGGCAGTGCCTCCTCGGCGGTCATCGCCAGGACGTCCACGATCGTGCGGCCGCGCAGCGTGTGCGCGAGGACCTCGGGGCGGTACCGGCCGCCCCGGCACGCCCGGCACGTGGTGGTGACCGGGTCCATGAACGCCAGGTCGGTGACGATGACGCCGTTGCCGTCGCACTCGGGGCACGCGCCCTTGGAGTTGTGGCTGAACAGCGCCGCGTCGGCGCCGCTCGCCCGCGCGAACAGGCGGCGCAGCGGGTCCATCACGCCGACGAACGTGGCGGGGCTGGACCGGCGGGACGCCGCGATCGCCGACTGGTCCACCACGACGGCGCCGGGGTGCCGCGCGGCGAACTCGTCCATGACCAGGGTGCTCTTGCCCGACCCGGCCACGCCGGTGACCGCCGTGAGCACGCCGGCGGGGAACCGCACCGTCACGTCCTTGAGGTTGTGGGTGCGGGCGCCGGTCACCTCCAGCCATCCGCCCGGCTCCCGGAACGCGTCCTTCACCCGCACCGCGCGGCCCAGCGCCCGCCCGGTCGGGGTCGCGGCCGCGCGCAGCCCCGCGACCGTGCCGGTGAACACGACCTCGCCGCCGTGCACGCCCGCACCGGGCCCCATGTCGACCACGTGGTCGGCGACGGCGATCACCGCCGGGTCGTGCTCGACCACCAGCACGGTGTTGCCCTTGTCGCGCAGCCGCAGCAGCAGCGCGTTCAGCCGGTCGACGTCGCGCGGGTGCAGGCCCGCGCTCGGCTCGTCGAAGATGTAGGTCATCCCGGTCAGGCTGGACCCCAGGTGCCGGACGACCTTGAGCCGCTGCGCCTCCCCGCCCGACAGCGTGCGGGTCGGCCGGTCCAGGGACAGGTAGGACAGGCCGATGTCGGTCAGCCGCCGCAGCCGCGCGGCGGCCTCCCCGGCGACCCGCGCGGCGACCGGGTCGGTGATCTCGCCGAGCGCGGCGACCAGGTCCCCGACCTCCATTCGCGACATCTCGGCGATGGTGCGGCCGCCGACGCGCGAGGCCAGCGCCGCCGCGTTGAGCCGCGCTCCGCCGCAGGCCGGGCAGGTCTGCTCGCGCACCACGCGGCGGGCCGCGTCGCGCACCTTGGGCGGCAGGGACGCCAGGTCCCGCTTGAGGTAGAGGCGCTGGAACCGCTCGATCATGCCCTCGTAGGCGTTGTGGCCCATCGACCCGGTCCGGTTGCGGCGCGGCACCCGGAACCCCTTGCCGTGCAGGAGCAGGTCCCACTCCTCGGGGGTGAAGTCCCGCAGCGGCTTGTCGGGGTCGAACAGGCCCGACTCGGCGTAGAGCTGCCACACGAACGTCCCCACGCCGAACGGCGGGAAGTCGACGGCGCCCTCGTTCAGCGACCGCCCGGTGTCCAGGAACCGGTCCAGGTCGACCCGCGCGACGTGCCCGAGGCCGTCGCATTCGGGGCACATGCCGCGCGGGTCGTTGAAGGAGTAGGCGGCGGCCTCGCCGGCGCTCGGCGTGCCGTGCCGGGAGAACAGGACGCGCAGGACGGGGGAGATGTCGGTGATGGTGCCGACCGTGGAGCGGGCGTTGCCGCCGATCGGCCGCTGGTCGACCACGACCGCCGGCGCGAGGCGGTCGATGACGTCGGCGTCGGGCCGCTCGCGGCGGGGCATCCGGTCGCGGGCGAACCAGCTGAGCGTCTCGTTCAGCTGCCGCTGCGACTCCGCCGCGACCGTCCCGAACACGATCGACGACTTGCCGGAGCCCGACACCCCGGTGAACACCACGAGCCGGTTCTTGGGGATGCGCAGCGAGACGTCCTTGAGGTTGTTGTTCCTGGCGCCGGCGATGACGATGTGGTCCCCGTTCATGACCGGAACGCTAGGAGGCAAAGAGGCCAGATCCTGACCGCATTCGCCGCATACTGGGGTCATGTCGTCCGAACGCCTGCTGCGGCTGCTGTCGCTGCTGCAGACCCGCCGCGAGTGGAGCGGCCCGGAGCTGTGCGAGCGCCTGTCCGTCAGCCCCCGCACCGTCCGCCGCGACATCGAGCGGCTGCGCGGCCTCGGGTACCCCGTGCACGCCACGCTCGGCGCGGCCGGCGGCTACGTCCTGGAGGCCGGGGCCGCGATGCCGCCGCTGCTGCTGGACGACGAGGAGGCCGTCGCGATCGCCGTCGGGCTGCGCGCCGCCACCGGGGGAGCGGTCGAGGGCATCGCCGAGGCGTCCGTGCGCGCCCTGGCCAAGCTCGAACAGGTCCTGCCCGCGCGGCTGCGGCGCCGCGTCACCGCCCTGCACGCCGCCACCACCACCCTGGGCTCACCGCCCGCCGGGCCGGTCGCGGCCCCCGAGACCCTGACGGTGCTGGCCGCGGCGTGCCGCGACCACGAGCGCGTCCGCTTCGCCTACCGCGGCGCCGACGGGCGGGAGACCCGGCGCCTGGTCGAGCCGCACGGCCTGGTGTCGGCGGGGCGGCGCTGGTACCTGGTCGCGTTCGACACCGTCCGCGACGACTGGCGGGTCTTCCGCGTCGACCGCGCGTCCTCCCCGCTGCCGACCGGCGTGCGCGTCGCGCCGCGGGAGCTGCCCGCCGCCGACACGGGCGAGTTCGTCACCCGCTTCTTGGCGGGATCGGATCCGGCGACGCGGGCGGTGCTGCTCGTGCGCGCGTCCGCGCGGGAACTGGCCGACCGGTTCCGCGTGGCCGAGAACGAGATCGAGCCGGTCGACGACCGCACCTGCGTGCTGCGCACCTCCGCCGACTCGCTGGAGTGGACGGCGCTGCGCATCGCCTACCTCGACATCGACTTCGAGATCCGCGAACCGGCCGAGCTGCGCGACCGCGTGGCGGCCATGGCCGAGCGCCTGGCCCGCGCCGCCCGGCCGGGGCGCCTCACCGGCCCGGCGGCTTCGCCTCGGAATGATCGCTGTACCTGACAGAAGATGTCAGCTTCCCCTGGGAGTCTGAGGGCACACCGATCACGAAGGAGCCGATAGATGCCCGGTATCGCGGAGTTCGTCGCCGTCAGCCTCGACTGCCCGGAGCCGCCCGCCCTCGCCGCGTTCTACGCCGCGGTGACCGGAGGCGAGATCACCTACGACACCCCCGAGGCCGCCGCCGTCAAGCTGCCCAACGGCATGGACGTCTACTTCCAGGGCGTCGCCGGGCACCGGCCGCCCACCTGGCCCGAGGGGGAGCGGCCTCAGCAGTTCCACCTCGACTTCTACGTCGACGACCTGGACAAGGCCGAGGAGACCGTCACCGGCCTCGGCGGGGCCAGGCCCGACTTCCAGCCCGGCGGCGACCGCTGGCGCGTCCTGACCGACCCGGCCGGGCACCCCTTCTGCGTCTGCCTGCGCCAGAACTAGCCGGAGACCCGGACTAGCCGAGCACCCGCACCGGCACGCCGCCGCGCGGGCGCATCGCGGTCACGCTCGTCGGCGTGGCGGCGGGGGAGACCAGGGACAGCCGCGTGCGGCGCAGCAGGCACGCCAGCATCGTCTTGATCTCCACCGTCGCCAGCGTCGAGCCGATGCAGCGGTGCGGGCCGCCGCCGAACGGAAGGTACGTCGCGGGAGTGGTGGGGCGGTACAGCTCCGAGGACCGGTCCCACCGCTCGGGCAGGAACCGCCCCGCCTGCGGCCACACCTCCGGCATCCGGTGGGTGACGAACGGCGAGTAGAACACCATCGCCCCCGCCGGGACCCGGTGCCCGCCGTAGGAGAAGTCCTCGACCGGGACGCGGGCGCTGAGCACGGCGGGCGGGAACAGCCGCAGCGTCTCGTTCACCACCCCGTCCAGGTACTCCAGCGCGGGCAGGTCGGCGGCCTCGACCGGCCGGTCGCCGACCACCTCGGCCACCTCCCGCCGCGCCCGCTCCTCGGCCCGCGGATGGGCCAGCAGCGCGTGCACCGCCCACGCCATCGCCGCGCTGGTGGTGTCGTACCCGGCCGAGATCAGGCTGATGACCTGGTCCTGGAGCTCCTGGCGGGTCAGGCCCGCGCCGTCCTCGTCGCGCGAGGACAGCAGCATGCCCAGCACGTCGTCGTACTCGCCGCCCTCGCGCAGCCGCCGCTCGATCTCCTCGTCCACCCGCCGGGCGACCAGCGCCCGCGACTCCGCGACGCGCCGCATGTAGGGGTTGGGCACCGACCGCAGCACCATCTGCAGCACGAAGTTGCGGTCGACGGCCGCGAGCGCGACCTGCAGGCGCCGCCCGATCACCTCACTGTCGGCGGCGAGCCGGTCGCCGAACAGCACCTCCACCGTGCTGCGGCGGATCACCGCGCGCAGCTCGGCGTAGGCGTCCAGCGTCCGGCCGGGGCGCCAGGACTCCAGCGCCGCGTCGGTGTTGGCCGCCATCCGCGCCACGTACCCGGCGACGCGCCGGTGGTGGAAGGCCGGCTGCACGAGCCTGCGCCGCCGCCGGTGGTCGGCGCCGTCGCTGACGATCAGCGCGGTCTCCCCGTTCACCGGCACCAGCAGGTCGAACGCCTCCCGCCAGCGGAACAGGCCGGAGTTGGCGAACACGAACGCGTTGGCGTCGGGGCCGAACAGGTGCACGAACGGCATCCGGCGCGTCCCGACGACGGCGACCGGGCCCGCCTCGGCGTACAGGCGCAGCAGGCTCGCGCACGGGTTCCTCGTGAACCCGATCCCGTGCCGGACCGTCAGCGACGGCGAGGGGCCCCGCGCCCTCCCGCCCGCCGTGCGGGCCTTGGGGGGACGGGGCGCGCGTACCGGGGTGTCGGGTGCCACGCGCCCCACTATCGCACGCCCCCCGCCGTCCCGGCGCCGGGCGCGGTGGGAGGATGGGACCCGTGACGGACGACCGCGCGGAAGGGACGCCCCAGCCCAGGCCGGGCACGCAGACGGTGGACCGCTCCGTGGCGGTGCTGCGGTCCTTCGAGGACGCCGCCCGGCAGACCCCCACCGAGATCGCGCACCGCCTCGGCCTGTCGGTCAGCACCGCGCACCGCATCGTGGGCGCCCTGCACGCCACCGGGATGCTCGCGCAGGACCCCGCGACCGAGCGGTACTTCCTCGGCCCCACCACCGCCATCCTCGGCCGCCTGGCGCTGGAGCGGATGGGCTCGACCCTGCTGCAGCCCGAGCTGACCGCGCTGCGCGACGGGACGGGCGAGGCGGTCAGCCTCGGCGTACGGGCCGGCGACGAGGTCGCGGTGCTGCTGCACCTGCCGTCGGTCCATCCGCTGCGCTACGACCAGCCGCCCGGCGACCGCGACCCGATCCACGCGTGCGCGACGGGCAAGGCGCTGCTGGCCTTCGACGGCGCCCCCGTCGCGATGGAGGAGCCCTACGCCCGCCACACCTCCGCCACCCTCACCACGCGCGCCGAGCTGGAGGCCGACCTGCGGGGCGTCCGCGAACGCGGCTACTCCGTCAACGACGAGGAGCGGCTGGCCGGCGTCCGCGCCGTGGCCGCGCCGGTCCGCGACGGCGGCGGGCGCGTGTTCGCCGCCGTCGCGCTGCAGGGCCCCTCGGTGCGGTTCGGCGATGACCGGATGCCCGCCCTGGCCGAAGCGGTGAAGGCCGCCGCGAGCCGCCTCACCGACCTGCACCGCCATCTGTCCTGACCGCCCACCCGTCCTGACCGCTGCGCCCTAGCCCGTCGCGGCGGAGGCGGCGGCCAGCTCGTCCAGCAGCGCCGCCACCGCGGGCGGCCGCGGGCCCGCGGCGACGACCGCGCTGACGCGGCGACTCCCGACGCCGCGCACGTCGGGCAGCGCCACGCCCGGCTCGGTGTGCAGGGCGAGCGCCAGCGCCGGCAGCGTCGTCACGGCCAGGCCCCGCGCGACCAGCCGCTGGACCGCGACGTGGTCCTCGGTGGCGAAGGCGATGTCGGGGGTGAACCCGGCGCGCGCGCACGCCCACCGCAGATGGTCGCGGCACCGCGCGCAGCCCGACGCCCACGTCTCCCCGGCCAGGTCCTCCAGCCGCGGCCGCTCCGCCGACGCCAGCGGATGCGCCGCCGGGACCAGCAGCCGCAGCGGGTCCTCGCACAGCACGACCTCCCGGAACCGCGCATCGGTCTCGGGCGGCACGGACGCGTGCCGGAACACCACCGCGACGTCGGCCTCCCCGGCGCGCAGCAGCGCCAGCGCCTCGGGCGGCTCGGCGTCCACCAGGGTCACCGACACTCCCGGCGCGCGGGCGCGCAGCCGGACCAGGGCGTCGGGCATCAGCCCGCCCGCCGCCGTGGGGAACACCGCGGCCCGCACCCGGCCGGCGCGCAGCCCGGCGATCGCGGCGATCCGCTCCTCGGCGTCGCCCATGCGGGCCAGCACGTCCTCGACGTGCTCGACCAGGACCCGGCCCGCCTCGGTCAGCCGCACGCCCCGGCCGTGCCGCACCACCAGCGGGGTGCCGACCTCGGCCTCCAGGCGCGCGATGTGGTGCGACACCGCGGGCTGGGTGTAGGCCAGGGAGCGGGCGGCGGCGGTCATCGACCCGAGCCGCGCCACCTCGCGCAGGATCCGGCCGCGATGCAGGTCCAGCATCGCCGCAAGGTATCAACGCCACTGATGGGACGCCAAGAAAACCGTACTTTGTGCTATGGCCCGGCGGTGCCCCACGATCGGGACATGGCCCTTTCCCTGCCGCAGGCGCGGCGCGAGTTCGGCGCCGGCGTCGCCTTCCTCAACACCGCCACCTACGGGCTGCCGCCGCGCGCCGCGCACGAGGCGATGCTCGCCGCCGAACGCGACCGGGCGTCCGGGGTGCTGGACCCCGGCGCGCTGGACGAGGCGGTCACGCGCTCCCGGGAGGCGTTCGCGCGGCTCCTGGGCGTCCCGGCGGACCGGGTCGCGTGCGGCCCGCAGGTGTCCTACTTCACCGGGCTGGTCGCGGCGTCGCTGCCCGCCGGCGCCGAGGTCCTGGTCGCCGACGGCGACTTCACCTCGCTGCTGTTCCCGTTCGCCGCCCGCCCCGACCTGAGCGTCCGGTCGGTCCCGCTGGAGCGGATCGCCGAGCACGTCGGCGCGGGCACCGCCCTGGTCGCGGTGTCGGCGGTGCAGTCCGCCGACGGCCGCATCGCCCCCATGGACGAGATCATCGGCGCCGCCCGCGCGCACGGCGCCCGCGTCCTGCTGGACGCCACCCAGGCCGCCGGATGGCTGCCGCTGCCCGCCGACCGCGTCGACTGGCTGGTCGCCGGCGGCTACAAGTGGCTGCTCGGCCCGCGCGGGACCTGCTTCCTGGCCGGCGCCCGCGACGCCCTGGACGCCCTGCCCGCCATCGGCGCCGGCTGGTACGCCGGCGCCGACGTCTGGGACTCCATCTACGGGCTGCCGCTGCGCCTGGCCGGCGGCGCCCGCCGCCTGGACCTGTCCCCGGCGTGGCAGTGCTGGGCCGGGCACGCCCCCGCCCTGGAACTGCTGGAACAGGTCGGCATCCCGGCGATCCACGACCACGACGTCGCGCTGGCGCGCCGGTTCGCCGCCGGCCTCGGCCTCCCGCCGGGCGACTCGGCGATCGTGTCGGTGCCCGTCCCCGACGGCGCCGCCGACCTGCTGCGCCGCAACGGCGTCATCGCCTCCGTGCGGGCCGGGCGGCTGCGCTGCGCGTTCCATCTCAGCACCACCGAGGCCGACGTCGACAAGGCCGTCGGACTGCTCGCCCCGCTCGTGCCCGCCGCCGGGTGAAGTTCTTACAAGGTTCGAACAAGGTGCCTTGACCGGCCCGTCCGAGCCGCCCCGGCCGGGTCCCGCGCCCTACGTTCGTGCGCATGAACGTACTGCTCACCGGGTCGGCGGGCTTCATCGGCTCGCACATCGCCGAGGCCCTGACCGCCGCCGGCCACAGCGTCCGCGGGCTCGACACCCGCCCCGACGGGCTCGGCGACCCGCCCGCCGACGTCCGCGACGCCGCCGCGGTCGCGCGGCGGCTGCGGGGCGTCGACGCCGTCTGCCACCAGGCCGCCAAGGTCGGCCTCGGCGTGGACGTCTCCGACCTGCCCGACTACGCCTCCGTCAACGTGCAGGGCACCGCCGTGCTGCTCGCCGAGATGGCCCGCGCCGGCGTCGGCGTCCTGGTGCTGGCGTCCTCGATGGTCGTCTACGGGGAGGGCGCCTACGCCTGCGCCGCCCACGGTCCCGTCCGCCCCGGGCCCCGCCCGGAGGACGCCCTGCGCGCCGGACGGTTCGAGCCGCCGTGCCCGGCGTGCGGGAAGCCGCTCGCGCCCGGCGCCGTCGGCGAGGAGACCCCGCCCGGCCCCCGCAACGCCTACGCCGACACCAAGCTCGCCCAGGAGCACCTGTCCGCGTCGTGGGCGCGCGCGACCGGCGGCTCCGTCGCCGCGCTGCGCTACCACAACGTCTACGGGCCGCGGATGCCGCGCGACACCCCCTACGCCGGCGTCGCGGCGATCTTCCGGTCGCGGCTGATGGACGGGCGGGCGCCGCTGGTGTTCGAGGACGGCGCGCAGCGCCGCGACTTCGTCCACGTCCGCGACGTCGCCCGCGCCGGCGTGCTGGCGCTGGAGCGCACCGCGGCCGCCCCGCCCGAGCCCGGCGCCCTGCGCGCCTACAACATCGCCAGCGGCGACCCCCGTACCGTCGGCGACATGGCCGGCGCGCTCGCCGACGTGTTCGGCGGCCCCCGCCCCCGCGTCACCGGGGACTACCGGCTCGGGGACGTCCGCCACATCGTCGCCCGGCCCGACCGCGCCCGCCGCGAGCTCGGCTTCCGCCCGCGGGTGCCGTTCGCCGAGGGCGTCGCCGAGTTCGCCCGGACGCACGTCACCAGTTCGTAAGGGTCGCCGCCCCATCACCGAAAGTAGCGTCTGAGCTGTGATCGATGTGGTTCTCCCGTGCCTGAACGAGGCCGAGGCGTTGCCCTGGGTCCTCGACCGGATGCCCGACGGGTTCCGGGCCCTGGTGGTCGACAACGCCTCCACCGACGACTCCGCGCGCGTGGCCGCCGACCGCGGCGCCCGCGTCGTGGCCGCGCCGCAGCGCGGCTTCGGCGGTCGATTCACGTCCTTCCTCGCTGCAACCGGTACTGCTTCTCAG
>NZ_JBEUPA010000136.1:0-23742 GCF_040492065.1 Actinomadura sp. NPDC000929
GTACTCCGCCGGCGAGCTCGTCCGGAACAGGCACATCTGCCCGATCTTCATCCCCGGCCACAACTTGATCGGCAGCGTCGCCACGTTCGACAGCTGAGAAGCGCGCCAGCGTCGTGGACGCCGCCGACATCGAGCGCCGCCGCATCGAGCGGGACCTGCACGACGGCGCCCAGCAGCGGCTCGTCTCCCTCGCGCTCAACCTCGGGCTGGCGCGCGAGACGCTCGGCGGCGTCCCGGACGAGGCCATGCGCGTGATCGTGGAGGCGCACGAGGAGGCCAAGGCGGCGCTGACCGAGCTGCGCGACCTGATCCGCGGCCTGCACCCGGCCGTGCTGGAGGACCGCGGCCTGGACGCCGCCCTGTCCGGCGTCGCCGCGCGGGTGCCGCTGCCCGTCCGGCTCCGCGTCGACATCGAGCCGCGCGCCTCCTCCACCGTCGAGGCCGTCGCCTACTTCGTCGTCTCCGAGGCCCTCACCAACGTGGTCAAGCACGCGCGCGCGAACGAGGTGGACGTCCGCGTCGCCCGCCTCGGCGACGTGCTGCGGGTGACCGTCCGCGACGACGGCGCGGGCGGCGCCGACCCGTCCGCCGGGACCGGACTGACCGGGCTCGCGCGCCGCGTCCAGTCCGTGGACGGTACGTTCCGGATCACCAGCCCCGCGGGGGGCCCGACGACCGTCACCGTGGAGTTGCCGTGCGCATTGTGATCGCCGAGGACTCGGTCCTGCTGAGGGCCGGGCTGATCAAGGTCCTGGAGACCTCCGGGTTCGAGGTCGCCGCGGCCGTCGGCGAGGCCGAGGGGCTGCTGGCCGCCGTGCGCGAGCACCGCCCCGACGCGGCGATCGTGGACGTCCGGATGCCGCCCGGCTTCACCGACGAGGGCGTCCGCGCGGCGCTGGTGATGCGGCGCGAGACGCCCGGGACCGCGGTGCTGCTGCTGTCGCAGTACGTCGAGGAGCGGTACGCGGCGGACCTGCTGTCGACCAGCACCAGCGGGGTCGGCTACCTGCTCAAGGACCGCGTCGCGGACGTGTCGGGGTTCCTCGACGCGCTGCGCAGGGTCGCCTCCGGCGGCACCGCCCTGGACCCCGAGGTCGTCTCGCAGCTGCTGCTGCGCCGGCACCGCGACCCGCTCGACCGGCTCACCCCGCGCGAGAAGGAGGTGCTCGCCCTCATGGCCGAGGGACGCTCCAACGCGGGCATCGCCGCGGCGCTGGTGGTGAGCGAGAGCGCGGTCGCCAAGCACATCAACAGCATCTTCGCCAAGCTCGACCTCCCGCATGCCGAGGGCGACCACCGCCGCGTCCTCGCCGTGCTGCGCTTCCTGGACGGCGAGGGGTGACGGCCCCGGCCGCCCCGGACCGGCCGCGCCGCCGCGGCGTCTGGATCGCGCTGGCGATCGCGACGGCGCTGGTCGTGGCCGCGCCGATCGGCCTCACGGCGTTCGGCCGCGCCGTCAAGCGGACGGCGACGTCCATGACCCCCTACCCGCAGCCGATCCGGGAGGTGCGGCTGGACGTGGGCAACGCGGAGATCTCGGTCGGTCCGGGATCGGACGGCGGGACGCGCGTCTACAAGGACCTCCACTGGGGGCTGAGCAAGCCCGAGCTCACCGAGTCGCTGGTGGACGACATCCTGTTCGTCACCTTCCGCTGCCCGGGTCCCGACCGGCTGGGCGTCGGGTGCGGGGCGGACATCGACGTCCAGGTCCCGGCCGGGGCGCGCGTGTCGGCGGTCGCCGGCTCCGGGAGCATCGACGTGCGCGGGGTGACCGGCGACCTCGACCTGCGGACCGGGTCCGGGGAGATCGACGTGACCGGGGCGCGCGGGCGGCTGCGGCTGCTGGCGAGGTCCGGGACGATCAACGGCCGCGCGCTCGCCTCGGCGAAGACGCAGGCCGACGTGTCGTCGGGCACCCTCGACCTCCGCTACGCCGAGCCGCCGGGCTCGGTCGACGCCTCCGCGGGCTCGGGCACCGTGAAGATCATCGTTCCGCCGGGCTCGCGCTATCGGGTCGCCGGGTGGACGGGCGCGGGCAACGCCCACCTCAACCCGGCCGTCTACGACGACCGCTCGCCCCGCCTGATCTCCGTCCGCAGCGGTTCGGGCGAGACCTGGGTCGACTACCGCGATGACTAGGGCGAACGGGACGATCCGGAGCGATGAGCATCACACCGGGCGGATTTGCGTCATCGGTGTGCGGCCGGTTAACTGCTGGCATGCCTTCCGTACGCCCGTGCCGTGAGCACCGCCCGCCGATGCGGCGGGCCATGCGGCGTACGTGTTGCCGGCGAATGTGTGACCGCTGAGGGCCCCCGCCTGAGACTCGCGCCCCGAAGCGAGCGAACTCCGAACCCCCTGGAGTCGCGCATGTTCTTCCAACGCCACCTGCTGAGCCACGCGCCGTACCCGCCCGGTCGCTCCTGACCCGCGCGGCGCCTCCTCGGCGCGTCCTCTGACGCCCGGCGCGTCCCGATCGCCGACCCGTCCCGAACGCCGCCGCCCGTCCGGCGGCCCCCGTCCGCATGGGTGATTCCCTGTGATTCAGATCGAAAAACTTCGAAAGGTCTACCGCGGCCGCGGCCGCGAGGTGACCGCCGTCGACGGCGTCGACCTGACCGTCGCCGAGGGCGAGGTCTTCGGCGTGCTCGGCCGCAGCGGCGCCGGAAAGAGCACCCTGCTGCGCTGCGTCAACCTGCTGGAGCGCCCGGACGAGGGCCGCGTGGTGGTCGGCGGCCGGGACCTGCTCGCGCTGCGCGGCGGGGAGCTGCGCCGGGCGCGCCAGGGCATCGGCATGATCCACCAGCATTTCGGCCTGCTCGGCAGCAGGACCGTCGCCGGGAACGTCGCGTTCCCGCTGGAGGTCATGGGCGTCCCGCGCGCCGAGCGGACCGGGCGCGTCGCCGAGCTGCTCGACCTCGTCGGGCTCACCGAGCACGCGAAGGCCCACCCCGCCCAGATCTCCGGCGGGCAGAAGCAGCGCGTCGGCATCGCCCGGGCGCTCGCGGGACGGCCGAAGGTGCTGCTGTCGGACGAGGCGACCTCGGCGCTCGACCCCGAGACGACCGCCTCGATCCTGGAGCTGCTGCGCGACCTCAACCGCCGGCTCGGCCTCACGATCCTGCTCATCACCCACGAGATGGAGGTGGTGAAGCGCATCTGCGACTCGGCCGCGGTCATGCGGGAGGGCCGGTTCACCGAGTCCGGGCCGGTGCCCGCGCTGCTCGCCCGTCCGGGCTCGGAGCTGGCGCGCGGCCTGTTCCCGCTGCCCGCCGCCGAGCCCCGCGAGGGCAGGACGCTGGTCGAGGTCACCTTCACCGGCGGCGCGACCGACGAGCCGTTCGTGTCGGCGCTCGCCCGCAAGTACGCGCTGGACGTCAACATCCTCGGCGGCGCGGTGGAGACGGTCGGCGGCGAGCGCTTCGGCCGGCTCCAGCTCGAACTGCCCGGCGAGCCGGAGGCCAACGCCGCGCAGCTGGCGTTCCTGCGCGAGTCCGGCCTCGCCGTGGAGGTCGCGAACCCGGTGCGGGCGGCGAACCCGGTGCAGGCCGCGAACCCGGTGCAGGCCGCGAACCCGGTGCAGGCCGCGAACCCCGTACAGGAGGACCCCCGATGAGCTGGGACGAGGTCATGCCGCTGCTGTGGCCCGCCACCCGCGAGACCCTCTACATGACCGGCGTCGCGACGCTGTTCACCGCCGTCCTCGGGCTGCTGCTCGGGGTGCTGCTGGTGATCACCGAGCGGGGCGGGCTGCTGCCCGCGCCGCCGGTCAACGGCGTGCTCGGCGTCGTGGTCAACATCGGCCGGTCGCTGCCGTTCCTGATCCTGATGGTGGCGATCATCCCGTTCACCCGGGCGGTCGTCGGCACCAGCATCGGCAACGCCGCCGCGATCGTCCCGCTGACGGTCGGCGCCATCCCGTTCTACGCGCGGCTCGTCGAGATCGCGCTGCGCGAGGTCGACCCGGGCGTCCTCGCCGCGGCGGACGCGATGGGCGCCACCCGGCGCGAGATCGTCGGCAAGGTCCTGCTGCGCGAGGCGCGGCCGGGCCTGGTGTCCGGCCTGACCGTCACCGTCATCGCGCTCATCGGCTACACGGCCATGGCCGGGACGGTCGGCGGCGGCGGGCTCGGCAACCTCGCCGTCGTCTACGGCTACGAGCGCTTCGAGACCAAGGTCATGGTCTCCACCGTGGCGCTGCTGATCGTCATCGTCCTGATCATCCAGGCGGCGGGGGACCTCGTCGCCCGCCGCCTGACCCACAAGTAGCACCGACCCCACAGAGAAAGGCACTCCTCGTGCTTCGCAGACTCACCGCCGCGCTGGCCTCCGCCGTCCTCCTCGCGGGCCTCACCGCCTGCGGCTCCTCGTCGGCGTCCGACGACCCGGACGCCCCGCTGAAGGTCGCGGTCAACCCCGTCCCGCACGGCGACATCCTCAAGTACGTCAAGGACGACCTGGCGGGCAAGGCCGGGCTCAAGCTGGAGATCGTCACCTTCAGCGACTACCAGCAGCCCAACACCGCGCTGAAGGAGAAGCAGGTCACCGCCAACTACTTCCAGCACGTGCCGTTCATGGAGGAGTTCGAGAAGAAGTCCGGGACGAAGCTGGCGTTCGTCGCGCCCGTGCACCTGGAGCCCCTCGGCGTGTACTCGAAGAAGGTGAAGAGCCTGCAGGCCGTCCCGCAGGGCGCGACCGTCGCCGTGCCGAACGACCCGGCGAACGAGGGCCGCTCGCTGAAGCTGCTCGCCGACAACGGCCTGATCACGCTGAAGCCGGACGCGCCGACCAGCGCGACCGAGCGGGACGTCGCGAGCAACCCCAAGGGCCTGAAGTTCAAGCCGCTCAAGGCCGCGCAGCTGCCCCGCTCGCTGGAGGACGTCGACCTGTCGGTCATCAACGGGAACTACGCCATCGAGGCGGGGCTCGCCCCGAACAGGGACGCGCTCGCCGCCGAGAAGGCCGAGGGCAACCCCTACGCCAACGGCATCGTGACGCTGCCGGAGGACAAGGACGACCCGCGCGTGAAGAAGCTCGTCCAGCTGCTGCAGGGCCCCGAGGTGAAGAAGTTCGTCGAGGACAAGTACAAGGGGTCGGTGCTGATCGCCTCCTGACCCGGCTTCGTCCCAGGCCCGGGCCGGTCTCCGAACCCCGGAAAGCGGCGCGGACTGTCCGTCGGTCCTGATAGGACAAGTGCCGACGATCAGGCGAAGGGGACTCATGGCCATTTATCAGCACCTTGAGGAGTACGTCGGCCTGCCGGTGGCCACGTTCAACGAGGACACCGGCACCGAGGAGGAGGACGGCACCGAGGACGACGACGGCCGCGGCGCGGGCACCGATCCCGTCAGCGGGGAGGACTTCCCGCCCGCGGGCGAGGCCGCCTGGTTCGTCGGCACCTCCTTCGACGAGGAGCCGTTCGGCGACGTCTGGGCGCGGTTCATGGAGACCGTCGACACCACCGAGGTGACGGCGCTCATCATCGGCTACTGGGGCGCGTCCTACGAGCTGGAGAACGTCCCCGACCCGGTGCAGATGCTGACCGGGGCGGCCGCGTCGTTCCCGAAGCTGCGGTCGCTGTTCCTCGGGGACATCACCGGCGAGGAGGCGGAGATCTCCTGGATCGAGCACGGTGACATCACGCCCCTGTTCGCCGCGTTCCCCGACCTGGAGCGGCTGGAGGTGCGCGGCGCGCAGGAGCTCGTCCTCGACCCGGTCAAGAGCGACAGGCTGAAGGTGCTGCGCTTCGAGTCGGGCGGGCTGCCGGCGCGGATCGTCCGCGCCGTCGGCGCGAGCGAGCTGCCCAACCTGGAGCACCTCGACCTGTGGCTCGGCGAGGCGAACTACGGCGGCGACGCCACCGTCGCCGACCTCGCGCCGTTCCTGTCCGGCGAGCGGCTGCCGGCGCTGCGCCACCTCGGCCTGGAGGACAGCGAGATCCAGGACGAGGTCGCGGCGGCGGTCGCCGGCGCGCCGGTCGTCGCCCGGCTGGAGTCGCTGAGCCTGGCGATGGGCGTCCTGACCGACCGGGGCGCCGAGGCGCTGCTGGCCGGCCAGCCGCTCACCCACCTGCGCAAGCTGGACCTGCACCACCACTTCCTGTCCGACGCGATGATCGAGCGGGTGCGGGCGGCGCTGCCCGGCGTCGAGGTCGACCTGGACGACCAGGAGAAGCCGGACGGCGACTGGCACTACATCGCGGTGTCCGAATGATCCAGCAACGCCTGTCCACGTTCGCGGGGCTGCCCGTCCACACCTTCGACGGCGAGCCGGACGGCCCGCTGCCGGACCCGGGCGAGGTGGCCTGGGGCGTCTACCACCACGTCCACGACAACGGCGCGTGGGGCGCGGAGGTCCCCGAGAACCTCGACCTCCTCCTGAAGACGGTCGACACCTCCAAGGTCACCCACCTCGTCATCGGCTTCTGGGGGTTCTCCCGCGAGGAGTTCGACCCGGTGCAGTGGCTGGTGGACAACGCCGGGCGCTTCCCCCGCCTGCGCGCGCTGTTCCTCGGCGACATCCTCGACTGGGAATGCCACATCTCCTGGATCCAGAACGGCGACATCTCGCCGCTGTTCGCGGCCTTCCCAGGGCTGGAGCACTTCGAGATCCGGGGCGCGTCCGACCTGCGGTTCGAGCCCCTGCGCCACGAGCGGCTGAAGGCCCTGCGGATCGAGTCCGGCGGGCTGCCGGCCGAAGTCGTGCGGGCGGTCGCGGGCGGCGACCTGCCCGCACTGGAGCACCTGGACCTGTGGATCGGTTCGGAGCAGCACGGCGGGTCGTCCTCGGCCGAGGACTTCGCGCCCTTCCTCACCGGCGAGCGGTTCCCGTCCCTGAAGCACCTCGGCCTGGAGAACGGCCCGTTCCAGGACGAGCTGGCGGAGGCCCTGGCGAGCGCGCCGGTCGTCGCCCGGCTGGAGTCCCTCAGCCTGGCGATGGGGATGCTGTCCGACCAGGGAGCGGAGGCCCTGCTGTCCGGGCAGCCCCTCACCCACCTGCGCAGCCTCGATCTGCACCACGCCTTCCTGAGCGAGCCGATGGCCGAGCGGCTCCGTGCGGCGCTGCCGGGCGTCGACCTCGATCTCACCGACGCGCTGGGGGAGCCGGCGTGGCGGGACCAGGAATGGCTCTTCAGCGACTCCTACGTCGCGGTGTCGGAATGACGCTCGCCGTGGTCGGCGCGCCCGGCGACCGGCGTCCCGCGCTTTTCGCCGCGGCGTGCCGGTCCGCCGGGCTTCCCGAACCCCGGCTCGTCCCCTGGACGGATGTGCTGCGCGGCCTCCCGCTCTCCTTCGAGGCGGGCGAGCTGGTCCGCGTCGACTCGCCCGGTGAGGACGCCGGGGCCGACGCGCTGCTGCGCGGCCCCGGCGCGCCCGAGCGGGTCGGCGGCGGGGCGCGCTGGCACCGGACGTTCACGGCGGCGCTGCGGCGGCTGTCGTCGGCGGCCTCCGCCGCCGGCGCCCGCGTCCTCGGCGACGTCGACGAGATCGCGGTCATGTTCGACAAGCGGCTGACCCATGCCCGGCTGCTCTCCGCGGGTGTCCCCGTCCCGGTCGCCCTGCCCGAGGTCGACGGTTACGCGGCACTCCGCTCCCGGATGGACGAGGCGGGTGAGCGGCGGGTGTTCGTGAAGCCGGCGCACGGGTCCTCCGCCTCCGGGGTGGTCGCGCTCCAGACCGCGCCGGGCCGCGTGCGGGCCGTGACGTCGGCGTCGCTGACCGGCGGCCGGCTGGTCAACTCGCTGCGCGTCCGCTCGTACGAGACCGAGGACGAGGTCGCGACGCTGATCGACCTGCTCGCGCCGGACGGCCTGCACGTCGAGCGGTGGCTGCCCAAGGCGGCGCTCGGCGGGCGCGTGTTCGACCTGCGCGTCGTCGTCATCGGCGGCGAGCCCACGCACGCGGTCGTCCGCACCAGCCGGACCCCGATGACGAACCTGCACCTGGGCGGCTCCAGGGGGGACCTGGAAGCGGTGAGGCACGCGCTCGGGGAGGACGGCTGGAGACGGGTCCTGGACGTGTGCGCGCGGGCCGCCGCCTGTTTCCCGGGCAGCCCGATGGTCGGCGTCGACCTGCTCGTGGGCTTCGGGTTGAAGCGGTTCGCGGTGTGCGAGGTGAACGCCTTCGGCGATTTGCTGCCCGGGCTGACCGGCCTGCCGGGAAGCTCCGCCGAGGGCTTGGACACCTACGGCGCCCAGGTCAGGTCGCTGGTGCAGGCATGCACGACATGAACGACATCATCGGCAGCCACGACGTGCTGCTGGTGACCCTCGACACTCTGCGCTACGACGTGGCCGCCGAACTGGCCGCGGCGGGGGAGACCCCCACGCTCGCCGGGCTGCTTCCAGAAGGCCGCTGGGAGCGCCGCCACACACCCGGCAGTTTCACCTACGCCGCGCACGCGGCGATGCTGGCCGGCTTCCTGCCGACGCCCGCGTCGCCCGGCCCGCATCCGCGCCTGTTCGCCGGAGCCTTCCCGGGCAGCGAGACCACCGCCCCCGGCACGTGGACGTTCGACGCCGCCGACCTGCCGACGGGCCTTGCGTCGGCTGGCTACCACACGGTCTGCGTAGGCGGCGTCGGGTTCTTCAACAAGCTGACACCGCTCGGGTCGGCGTTGCCGTCCCTGTTCGCCGAAAGCCACTGGGAGCGCGGGTTCGGCGTGACCGACCCGGAGTCGCTGCCCAACCAGATCGACCGGATCGCCGAGGTCGTGGCGCGGCTGCCTGCCGAACGGCGCCTGTTCCTGCTGCTCAACGTCGCGTCCCTGCACCAGCCCAACTGGTTCTACCTGGACGGCGCCACAAGCTCGAACGGAGACACCCGTGCGAGTCACGCCGCCGCCCTCCGGCATGTGGACGCGCACATGGGCAGGTTGTTCGCACTGATGCGCCGGCCGTGCTTCGTCATCGTCTGCTCCGACCACGGAACGGCGTACGGCGAGGACGGCCACACGGGCCACCGCATCGGCCATGAAGTCGTCTGGACCGTTCCGTACGGGGAGTTCGTTCTGTCGTGAATCCATACCAGGCGTACGTGTACGCCTACCCGCACAAGACCGCCTACCGTCCGCTGCGACCGGCGCCCGGGCTGCGCGACGTATGGGCGGGGGAGTCGCTCGACGCGCTCTTCCTGTACCTGCACGTCCCCTTCTGCGAGATGCGGTGCGGCTTCTGCAACCTCTTCACCCGCACCGGCGTGCCCGAGGAGCTGACCGGCGCCTACCTCGACGCGCTCGACCGCCAGGCGACCGCCGTCCTGGACGCCCTGGACGGCGCCGCCTTCGCCACCGCGGCCTTCGGCGGAGGGACGCCGACCTACTTCACCGCGTCCGAGCTGGAACGGCTCTGCGGCATCGCCGGACGCTTCCCCGGATTCGGGTCGATCCCGCTGGGCGTGGAGACGTCCCCGGCGACCGCCACCACCGACCGGCTGACCGTCCTCGCCGAACACGGCACCACCCGCGTCTCCATCGGTGTGCAGAGCTTCCTGGACGAGGAGGCGCGCGCGGCCGTCCGGCCGCAGAAGCGCGCCGAAGTGGAGGCCGCGCTGGACCGCATCCGCGCCGTGGGGTTCCCGATCCTCAACATCGACCTCATCTACGGCATCGACGGCCAGACACCCGCGACGTGGCTGCACTCCCTGAACGCCGCTCTCACATGGCGTCCGGAGGAGATCTACCTGTACCCGCTCTACGTCCGCCCGCTGACCGGCCTCGGACGCCGCGCCCAGGACTGGGACGACCAGCGCCTCACCCTCTACAGGCTCGGCCGCGACCACCTTCTCGGCGAAGGCTACGAGCAGGTGTCGATGCGGATGTTCCGGCTGCCGTCATCGGGCGCGGGCGGCACGGAGTACTGCTGCCAGACCGACGGCATGGTCGGCCTCGGCTGCGGTGCACGCTCCTACACCTCCCGCCTCCACTACTCGTTCGAGTACGCGGTCGGAGCCGGGCAGGTCCGTTCGATCATCGACGACTACGTGCGCGAGACCGACTTCACCACCGCCCGCGTCGGATTCACCCTGGACGACGACGAACGCCGCAGGCGGCATCTCGTCCAGTCCCTTCTGCAAGCGGCCGGCGTCGACCTGCGCGCCTACGGTGCGCGCTTCGGGAGCGACCCGATGGACGACTTCCCCGCCGACCTGAAGCCGTTCGCCGAGCGAGGGTGGCTGGAGACCTCCGAAGACGTCCTCCGGTTGACCCCCGAAGGGCTCGCCTACTCCGACGCCGTCGGCCCGGCGCTCTTCTCCTCGAGCGTGCAGGCGCTGATGGCGTCCTACGAGGCGCGGTGATGGACCATCTGACGATCCTCTACCGGGGGCCGCTCGCCAGCTGCGACTACGACTGCCCGTACTGCCCGTTCGCCAAGCGTCGCGACACCCCGGAACAGCTTCGCGCCGACCGCGCCGCGCTCGAACGGTTCACGGAGTGGGTGTCGGGCTGCGACCATCGCGTCTCGGTCCTCTTCACGCCGTGGGGCGAGGGGCTCGTCCGCTCCTGGTACCGGCGCGCCCTGACCGGCCTCAGCCGCCTTCCGCATGTGGACCGGGTCGCGATCCAGACGAACCTCAGCCACCGCGTCTCCTGGACGGCCGACGCCGACCTCACACGGCTGGCGCTGTGGGCGACCTACCACCCCGGCCAGGTCCCCTACGAGCGGTTCCTGGGCAAATGCCATGACTTGGCGGAGCGCGGGGTCCGCTTCAGCGTCGGCATCGTCGGCCAGCCGGAGCACCTCGACGCCGCCCGCCGCCTCCGGGCCGACCTTCCCGCCGGCACCTATCTCTGGGTCAACGCGGCCGAGGGGCGCACCTACGACGACGCCGAGGCCGCCTCCTGGACCGAGATCGACCCGCTGTTCCCCGTGAGCCGCCACCCGCACGCCAGCCGCGGCCTTTCCTGCCGGACGGGCGACACGGTCGTCTCGGTGGACGGCGACGGCACGGTGCGCCGCTGCCACTTCGTCCCGTCCGTCCTGGGCAACCTCTACGACGGCTCGTTCCGTGCCGCCCTGGCGCCCCGCCCGTGCCCCCTCGCCACGTGCGACTGCCACATCGGCTACGTGCACCTCGAACCCCTCGGCCTCTACGACACCTTCGCCGGCGGCATCCTCGAACGCATCCCCGCCCTGCTCGACCAGCCCTGACCGCCGTTCAGCGCCCCCGGCCCTGACCCGGAGCTTGGTCTTGCCCGCTCCGCCCGTCCGGATCGGCGGCGTAGCGGCCGGCGAGTTCGGCGCCGATCCTGGCGAGTTCGCGCTGGACGGTGCACGGCTCAACGACGTCGAGCAGCGTGCCCCAGCCGGCGAGGTGGCGGGCGATGTCCAGTGGGGTCGGGGCGGCGAGACGCACCCGGACACGCCCGTCGCCCGCCTCGCCGTCGGTGTGGCAATGCCGCCCGAACTGGTCGCGCAGGACGGGCACGAACCGCTCCTCGACGAGCACGGTCGCCCACGTCCGCGAGCGTCGGCTCTCGATCTCGTCGGTGACCTCCTGCCAGGCGGTGGCGAGGGTGAAGTCGTCGGGGCGTTCGGCGGGAAGGCCGGTCGGCTCGGCCCGGGTGATCCGGTCGACGCGGAAGGTCCGCCGTCCCCGCTCGGTGCCCGCCAGCAGGTACCAGACGTCGTCCTTGTCGATCAGGCCCCACGGGTCGACCAGGCGTTCCGACGGTTCCCCGGTGCGGCCGGCGTAGGTCAGGCGGACCCTGAGGCGGCGGATCACGGCGGTCTGCAGCAGGTCGACCATCGCGGGCCGGGGACGGTCCCGCTCGCCCCACCGGACGGGGTCGACGAACGTCGCGTCCATGGCGGCCTCGGCATCGGTGCGGAAGGTCCGCGGCAGAGCTCCCATGAGCTTGCGCAGCGCGGCCCTGGCCTCGGGCGAGACGGCGGCGGCGGGGCCGACCAGCAGGAACAGGGCCCGCGCCTCGGCCGCCGTCAGACCGCTGAGGTCGGTGCGGGCGCCGCCGACCAGCTGCCAGCCGCCGCCGCGGCCCGGCTGCGGGTAGACCGGGACGCCGGCCGACGCGAGCGCCTCCAGGTCGCGGCGGGCGGTGGCGACCGACACCTGGAGCTCGGCCGCCAGGTCGGCGGCGGTCACACGGCCGCGGACCTGCAACAGCAGCAGGACGGCGACGAGGCGGTCAGCGCGCATGAACCCGGATTTCCGCAGAAAGTGCTCAGAGGATGAGCACTTTACCCGGAAGCATGGAAGGCGTCGCCCACCGAGAGGGGAACCACCGATGATGCATTTCGCGGACGCCGCCGAGTGGGAGGCGTGGCTGGCCGAGCACCACGAGAGCGGGGACGGCGCCTGGCTGAAGATCGCCAAGAAGGGGTCGGACGCCGCCTCCGTCACGATCACGCAGGCGCTGGAGATCGCGCTGTGCTACGGCTGGATCGACAGCCATCGCCGGACCCACGACGAGCGCTTCTACCTGCAGCGGTACTCGCGCCGCCGCAAGGGGGGCTCCTGGTCGCGCAAGAACGTCGAGCGGGTGGAGGCGCTGACCGCCGCCGGGCGGATGCGCCCGCCCGGCCTGGCCGAAGTCGCCGCCGCCCAGGCGGACGGACGGTGGGCGGCCGCCTACACCGCCCAGCACGACGCCACCGTCCCGCCCGACCTCGCGGCAGCGCTCGCGACCTGCCCGCAGGCCGCCGCCCGCTTCGAGGCGCTCGACAAGACGTCCCGCTACCTGATGATCCTGCCGCTGCTCAAGGCCCGGACCCCGGCCGGGCGCGCCACCCGCCTGAACAGGGCGCTCTCCGAGTTGCAGGACCGCTGAAACCGATCGCCGGAACCGTGGCGCAGACGCGCGCGGGGGAAGCGCAATGCGCTTCCCCCGCAGGGCGGGCGCCCCGCCGCGTGTTGTCACCAGACCCCGCCCATGCCTCCACCCGGCGGGTCGCCAGCGGCTCGCAGCATGACCGGGGGCGTGGTCACGCCCGCCGTCACCGTCGTCATTTCCACCCGGCGTACCGGCGGCGGCCATTGGCATGACCGGGGGCGTGGTCGCGCCCGCCGTCACCCGCCGAGGCAGAAGCAACGGGGGCGGTTCCGACCGGTGTCCGGCCGGAACCGCTTGCCGGATTCAGGTCTGCTTCTCGGGGTGGTAGTCGGCCTCGGCGACGCCGAACGTCCACGCGACGCCCGCGCGCGCCGTGCGGGTGTCCGGCGGGACGCGCAGGTAGTAGGTGCGGTGGGTCCCGTCCGGTTCGGGGGTCGAATTGACCACCTCCACCATGACCACCGGCTCGTCGCCCGGCAGTTCGATCGACCACAGGACGCCCGTCTCGTCCCGGTGCAGGGGACGCGCGCCGGTCTCGGCCAGGTACCGGTCGTAGCCGAAGATCTCCAGCATCACGCGGCGCAGCTCGGCGTTCTGCTCGGAGGAGATGCGGTCGGGCGTCAGGTTCTTCAGCGACGCGACGAAGCCCGCCGGGATCGGCATGCCGCGCCAGGCGTGCAGCGCGAACCCGTCCGGGTAGGCGAGGGCGGGGCCGTCCCCGCGGTGCAGCCGCCCGGGCTCGTCGCGGTACAGCTCGCTCGGCCGCTCCGACAGGATCACCAGCCGCTCGTAGGGCCACCACCAGCCGGCGGACCGGGCCACCTCCGCCAGGCCGGCCAGCCGGCCGTCGAGCCGTCCGAGCGACTCGAACAACGCCAGCCACGGTGCGTCGTGCTGGCCCAGGACGGCGTCGAGCGTGGCCGCGCGCAGCAGCGATTCGGCCTCGCGCTTCTCCTGGGTCGAACGCCTTCTCCGCGCACCGAGGGACCGGCCGGTCGCCTGCTCGCCGCACGCCCCGCGCACGCGCGCGACGAGTGCCTGCACCTGGTCCCACAGGAGCCCGCCGGTGTCGGCCCACGTGCGCGGCCACTGCTCCGGCCCCTGCTCGGAACACGCCGCCGCACGTTCGGCCTCCCAGGGGCGGGTGCGCACGTCCGTCAGGACGCTCGGCCCGGCCGCGAGGTCACCGAGGTCGGCGCGGGCCTGTTCGAGGAGGTCGTCGAGCCCCGCCGCCTCCAGCGCCTCGCCGTGCCCGGCGATGACGGCCGCCGCGACGGCGCCGCGCGCGGGGGAGGGCACCCACAGGTACCGCTCGGGGGGCTTCAGCCCGGCGGAGGCGTAGGCCGCGGCCACGCCCGCCTCGGCACGGGCCCGGTCGGCGGGGCCGGTGGCGAACCCGGCCGCCTGCCAGTCGCCGACGACGAAGTGGGTCTCGCGTACCGTTCCGGTGAGCATCCCGCCTCCTCAGTCGGCCACGACGCGGACGGAACCGGGCACGTACTCGCGCTGGCGGATCACCCGGTACCAGCCCTTGGGCAGGGTGATCGCCGCGTGCTCCTCGTGCACCAGGCGCCCGCCGGACGGCAGGTGCAGGTGGTCCGGCACGAGCGGGTCGGGGGTGCGCAGCAGCGTGCCGGGCGCGGCCAGCGCGTGCGCGTGCCCGGTGGCCTCGCCGAGGGCGAGCACCATGCGGCCCCGGCCGTCGCGCGGGGACGGCGGCAGCTCGCGGACGGACTGCGGAACCGTCTCCTCGGGCACGGGCAGGATCAGGACGTCTCCCTGTCGGTACATGCGGCGAACGTAACGCCCGCCACCGACAGAACCCGCCCCCCGACGAGGGCGGCGGGGGTCAGAAGCCGCGGGTCCGGCGGGCGGCGGGGCGGGCCCAGCGGCCGGACGCGCTCAGCCCGACGTGCTGGAACGCGCGGACGAGTTCGCCGCCGAGGTTCACGCCGGCGCCGAGGGCGAGCGCCACGGACACCGCTCCGATGAGGCTCAGCACGCCCGCCTGCGGCGAACCGGTGTTGAGCTCGACCATGCCCCGGTAGAGCGCGGTCCCCGGCAGCAGCGGGCCGATGGCGGGGACGACGAACGGCATGACGGGCTCCCCGTGCCTGCGGGCGAGCCAGCTCGCCATCACGCCGACGATGGTGGCGGCCACGGCGGCGGCCAGGACCGGTGGAACGTGCCATCCGCGGGCCAGCACGAAGAGCACCCAGATCAGCGCGCCGCCGAGGGCGACGGTGGTCAGCACGTCCCGCGGGGCGGCCAGGGACACCGCGAACGACAGCGAGATGGCGGCGGCGGCGATGACGGCGACGGGCTCCAGGCTCGCCGACGGGGTGGGCAGGTGCCGGACGTCGATCGGCACGCCCATGCTGACCGCGGCGTACACCACGGCGCCCAGCCCGGCGACGATCGCCGCGATCATGAAGAAGACCTCCAGCATCCGCGCGCCGGCGCTCACCAGGTCGCCGGTGATGCCGTCCTGGATGCTCGCCACCAGCGGGCGCCCCGGAAGCAGCGCCAGGATCGAGCCGGTGACGATCGTGGCGGCCTGGCCGGGGTTGCCCAGCGCCACCACCCCCGCGGCCGCCGCCGCGCCGATCGCCGCGGCCACCGCGAACTGGAAGAACTCCGCGATGCCGCGGCGCGCCAGCGCGGCGGCCGTGCGGTCGCCCAGCATCGTGGCGACGAACGCGGTGGTCGCCACCAGCGGTCCGCCGCCGGACAGCACGCTGCCCGAGGCGGCGATGAGGCCGAGGGACACCACCAGCAGCCAGGTCGGGTACGGAGGGCCGCCCCTCTTGATCTCCGCGAGCCGCTTGTGGGCCTCCTCCAGTTCGAGCATGCCGATGGAGGCGTCCTGGACGAGCTGGTGCAGCGCCGTGAGCCGCCAGTAGGCCGGGGTCCGCCGCCGGATGGAACGCGCGCTGGTCATCGGCGCCGCGCCCCCTCCCGGATGCGCCGAGACGAGGATGCTCGTCAGGGTGACCTGCACCTCGCACCGGGGGAGTTCGAAGGCCACGCCCAGGCCGAGCATGGCCTCGTTCACGCGCTCGGTGGTCTCGCCGCTGGCCAGGAGGAGCTCGCCCACCCGCAGGACGAGGTCGATGGCCCGCGGGTCGACGACCTCGCCGGGCTCGTCTTCGGGCGGTTCCGGGGGCGACCCGTCCATGAGGACCTGCCATGTCCGCCGCAAGCGATCAGCCGCGCCCATACCCCCGCCGGTGTCCCTTCCCGCCCATGAACCGATCTTGACTGGCAGGCTACCCACCAGCCCGGTGTCCCCAATCCGTGGCCTGCGTCCCACCCCTTCCGCAGAGGTCGACCGCCCGCGCGGGCGGCGGCCGGGACGCCGGGTGCCGCCGCGTCCACCTGCTGAACCAGAAGAGTGACCGGCTGGTTCGCCGTCCGGCGCCCGTCCGTGGACGTGGGCCGGCGCTCCAGGGTGTTGGTTCCCCGATCGGTGAGCACGACCCGCACGGTTCCGCACTCGTCGGCGTCACCGCGCGGGCGCCGGGCGCCGACCCCCCAAGAGGGCCTCCGCTGTTTTCCACAGAACTCGATTCTGGTGTGGTGTGCTCCGAAGCACTGGTAGCAAGGACGCATGAGTTCTTCGGACGGTCTGCGCGACGAGGCCGAGCGGTGCCTGCGCGCCCTCGCCGGTGACCACGCGCGCCTGCGCGACGACCAGTGGACGGCGATCAGCGCGCTCGTCGTCGAGCGGCGGCGCGCCCTCGTCGTCCAGCGGACGGGCTGGGGCAAGTCCGCCGTCTACTTCGTGGCGACCCGGCTGCTGCGCGAGCGCGGCGCCGGCCCGACCGTGATCGTCTCGCCGCTGCTGGCGCTGATGCGCAACCAGATCGACGCCGCCGAGCGGGCGGGCATCCGCGCCCGCACGATCAACTCCTCCAACACCGGCGACTGGGACCAGGTCTTCGCCGAGGTGGAGGAGGGCGCGGTCGACGTCCTGCTGGTGAGCCCCGAGCGGCTCAACAACCCCGATTTCCGCGACCTCGTCCTCCCCAAGCTCGCCGCGGGCGCCGGGCTGGTCGTGGTCGACGAGGCGCACTGCATCTCCGACTGGGGCCACGACTTCCGCCCCGACTACCGGCGGCTGCGCACCCTGCTGGCCGAGCTGCCGCCCGGCATCCCGGTCCTCGCCACCACCGCGACGGCCAACGCCCGCGTCACCAAGGACGTCGCCGAGCAGCTCGCGGGCGACGACGCGCTGGTCCTGCGCGGCCCCCTCGAACGCGACTCGCTGCACCTCGCCGTGGTGAGCCTCCCCACCGCCGAGCAGCGCATCGCCTGGCTGGGCGAGCACCTCGGCGACCTCCCGGGCAGCGGCATCATCTACACCCTCACGGTCGCCGCGGCCCACGAGATCACCGCGTGGCTCCGCGACCGCGGCTACGAGGTGGCCGCCTACTCGGGCCAGACCGAGCAGGCCGAGCGCCTCCAGGCCGAGCGCGACCTCCACGACAACAAGCTCAAGGCCCTCGTCGCCACCAGCGCCCTCGGCATGGGCTTCGACAAGCCCGACCTCGGCTTCATCGTCCACGTGGGCGCCCCGCAGTCCCCGGTGGCCTACTACCAGCAGATCGGACGCGCCGGCCGCGGCGTCGACCGCGCCGAGGTGATCCTGCTGCCCGGCCGGGAGGACCGCGACATCTGGGCCTACTTCGCGAGCCTCGCCTTCCCGCCGGAGCACATCGTCCGCAGCACGCTGGACGTCCTGGACTCCGCCGGCCGCCCGCTCTCCACCACGGCCCTGGAACCGCTGGTCGACCTCAACCGGGCCCGCCTGGAGATGATGCTCAAGGTGCTCGACGTGGACGGCGCCGCCCGCCGCGTCAAGGGCGGCTGGACGTCCACCGGCGAGCCCTGGTCCTACGACCGCGAGCGCTACGAGCGCGTCACCGCCGAACGCCGCCGCGAGCAGCAGGCGATGCTCGACTACATCGCGGCCACCGGCTGCCGCGAGGAGTTCCTGCGCCGCCAGCTGGACGACCCCGACGCGGGCCCCTGCGGCCGCTGCGACAACTGCACCGGCCGCCACCGGCCCACCGACGTCACCCGGGAGAGCGCGGACCGGGCCCGCGACCGCCTGCACCGTCCCGGCGTCGACATCGCCCCCCGCCGCATGTGGCCGACCGGCGTCAAGGACGACCTGGGCGTCTCCGGCCGCATCAAGCCCGAGCTCCAGGCCGAGACGGGGCGGGCGCTCGGCCGCCTCACCGACATCGGCTGGGGCAACCGCCTGCGCGACCTGTTCGCCGCCGGCGACACCGAGGTCCCCGCCGACCTGGTGGACGCCGTCGTCCAGGTCCTCGCCGCCTGGGACTGGGCGGCCCGCCCCACCGGCGTCGTCACCATCGGCTCCCGCTCCCGCCCCCGCCTGGTCACGACGTTCGGGCAGCGCATCGCCCAGATCGGCCGCCTGCCCTACCTGGGCGAACTGGTCCCCGTCGGCGAGCCCGTGCCGCGCCGGCACAACAGCGCCCAGCGGCTCCGCTCCGTCTGGCAGAGCCTGACCGTTCCCACCGACCTGGCGGAGGCCCTGGCCGACAACCCCGGCCACATCCTCCTGGTGGACGACCGCTTGGAAACCGGCTGGACGATGACCGTGGCGACCCGCCTGCTGAAGGAGTCCGGCGCCCGCTCGACCCTCCCCCTGACCCTGGCCACCCCCACCTGACCCTGGCCACCCTCACCTGACCCGCACCCGAACCCCCACGCCCGCCCGGTTGCGTAAGCGGGTCTTGCGGTGGCTGCATCGGGGCCCTCGGGGGCCCCGATGCCGGCCCGGCGGGGTGTGCCGCCCGCGCGCCCCCGTGGGCGCGGGCGGGACGTTCTCGGGCCGGCCCGTGCGCGCGGCCCCGCGCACGGGCCGGCGTCCGTTCCCGGCGCCGCGGCGGAGAAGAGCCGCGGCGAACGGGAGACCAGGGCGCCGGGCGGCGGCCCCGGCGGCCGGCACCGCCGGGGCACGCCCGGGAGCGCCGCCGTCCTGGGAGTGGGACGGGTGACGGCGGCGGTGGAGCGGCTCGAGGGAAAGTGTTCTAGAGGTTAGAAAACTCTGTCCAGTTGTTTAGGAGAACATCTTGAGATAAGTTCAGGCGGAAATGTCATCATTTCCCGCTTAGTTGGCCCCGCGGCCATTTCCGTGGGTCCCCGGAAGAGGTAGTAATGTCCCTCCCCGTGCCCCCGACCCTCGACTCGCTGCTGGACTGTCCGCCCGGCCTGCTCGACATGACGTTCGACCAGCTGCGGACCCTGCTGGTGGTGCACGAGACCGGTTCGGCGCTGCGGGCGGCCCGGGTGCTGGGGCGCGAGCAGTCGAGCGTCCAGAAGCAGCTCGACACGCTGAACCGCAACAGCCAGGTGCTGTGCGGGGAGGTCCTGACCGTCCGGCAGGGGCGCGGGAAGGACTACCTGTTCACGCCGACCGGGGAGACGACGGTCGAACTGGCGCGCACGACGTTCGAGAAATGGCTGGAGTCCATTCACTGGAGCCGGCGCCGCCTCGGCCGCATGCTGACGGTCGGCACCACCGAGTTCACGCTGCCGATCGTCTCCCGGGCCTGGGACCGGGTCTCGGAGGAGTTCCGGCAGCGCGAGGTCGAGTTCAAGGTCGCCCACGTCCGCACCAAGGACCTGTGGTCGCGGCTGGAGACCCGCCAGGTCGACCTCATCTGCGGCAGCATCGTCAGCACCCCGGAGGGCGACCTGCGCCTCCAGGAGTACGAGGTCGTCGAGTACGCCCGGGGCCAGGCGCTGCTGCTCACCAACCTGCCGGAGGGCGAGCTGCCCGGCACGCCGGTGCAGACCAGCCGCCTCGGGCGCATCCCGCTGGTGGTGCCGCCCGCCGGGCTCGTCGCCGACCTGCTCGCCACCTGGTACGGGACGAACTTCCGCGAGCGGCTCAACGTCGTCGCCGACATCGACGACGTGCACTACGGGCTGTCGCTGCTGCGATCCGGGTTCGTGCGCGGCTGCATGATCGTCACCGGTTCGATCGGGCGGGGCATGGCCGCGCAGGAGGACCCCGACGCCGTCCCGCTCCGTGCGATCGGGCTGGACGACGACCTGGAGCCCAGGGCCGAGTTCATGACGGGCGCGTTCGTCCGCCGCGCCGACCTCGAACGCTACGACGCGGGCCACCCCCTGAACCGCCTCTGGGACGCGGTCAGGGAGGACGTCCGCACCTACACTCCGCTCGCCTGAGCGGCCCCGCCCTACTTGATCTGGTTGTCGACCACGTCGAGGGTGGGGCGGGCGCCCAGGTGCTGCATGGCGCGGGCGGCCAGGCGGCAGCCCGCGGTGAGGGCGTCGGCCGGCTGCTTGCCGTCGAGCCACGGCGGGAGGAACCCGGCGACGAACGCGTCGCCGGCGCCCGTGCCGTCGATGATCTTCTCGACGGGCTCCGCCGCGACGGTGACCGGCTCGGGACGGCCGTTGGTGTACCACAGGGCCCCGTCGGCGCCGTTCGTGATCACGACCTGCGGGTACCAGGCGGTCAGCACCTTGGCGGCCTGCTCGGGCGTGTCGCGGCCGGTGAGGATCTCGGCCTCCTTGGCGTTGACGACCAGGAGGCGGGCGCCCTGCGTCCACTCCAGGAAGGGCTCGGCGCCCATCCGCTTGAGCGGGGAGGACGAGCCGCCGTCCACGGAGACCGACATCTGCGTCTTGCGGGCGATCTCCAGGGTGTGGATGGCCGCCTTGCGGGACCCCTCGTTGATCAGGGCGTAACCCGACAGGTGCAGGTGGGTGCCGCCGGAGAACAGGTCCTTGCAGCGCTCGATGTCCTCCGGGAGGAGGGCGGCGTTGGCGCCGGGGTCCGACAGCATCGTCCGGTCGCCCTTGTGGGTGACCATGACCACACAGGTGCCGGTGGGACGTTCCTGGTCCATGACGAGGCGGGCGTCGACGCCGTAGCCCATCAGTTCCATGTCCCGGTTCCGGCCGGCGATGTCGGAGCCGCGGCGGCCGACGAAGGCGGCGTCGGTCCCCTCCACGGCGAGCCATGCGGCCACGTTGGCGCCGGAGCCACCACCGTGCGTCGTCACGGCGGCGGGCGTGTCGCTCCCCTTGGCCAGGGGATACGCGGCACGCGCCACGGTGTCTGTCATAAGATCGCCGACCACGACCACGCGCGTCATGGAGTCATCACCTCGATCAACACGGCCCGCGCGAGCGGCAATTCTTGGACGTGTGCTCGACCGTAACAGCTTCGGAGCCCGGATTAGGTCTCGAACGCGCAGCGAAACCGAGGAAGCCGGTTTTTTCGTCGCGGGACCGTGACGCATCCGTGCCTTACCCTCGGGTACGTGACCGAGCGTTATCCGGATCAGTGGGAGGCCGACGTCGTCCTCAGCGACGGCGGGACGGCCCATCTGCGCCCCATCTGCCCCGAGGACGCCGATCTCCTGCGCGCGTTCCACGCGCGGCTGTCCCCGGAGTCGATCTACTACCGGTTCTTCTCGCCGCGCCCCCGGCTGTCGGACCGCGAGATCGAGCACTTCACCACCGTCGACCACGACCGGCGCGCCGCGCTGATCGCCACGATCGCGGGGGAGATGGTGGCGGTCGTCCGCTACGACCGGCTCGCCGACCGGCCGGAGACGGCGGAGGTGGCGTTCCTGGTGGAGGACGCGCACCAGGGCCGCGGGCTCGGCGCGGTGCTGCTGGAGCACATCGCGGCGGCGGCCCGCGAGCGCGGGGTGCGCCGGTTCGTGGCGAGCGTCCTGCCCGACAACCGCCGGATGACCCGGGTGTTCCGGGAGGCCGGGTACCGGGCGGAGCAGCGCTTCGAGGAGGGCGTGATCGAACTCGTCCTCGACCTGGAGCCGACCGACACCTCGCTGGAGGTCATGACGGCGCGCGAGCACCGGGCCGAGGCGCGCTCGATCCAGCGGCTGCTGTTCCCGCGGTCGGTGGCGGTGGTCGGGGCGAGCCGGGCCGAGCACAGCGTCGGCCGGACCGTCCTGCGGAACCTGCTCGCCGGGGACTTCAGCGGGCCCGTGTACCCGGTGCACCCGACGGCGGTCGCGGTGGCCGGGGTCCGCGCGTACGCGTCCGTCCTGGAGATCCCGGACGACGTGGACCTCGCGGTCGTGGCGGTGCGGGCCGACGCCGTGCACGAGGTCGTGGAGGAGTGTGCGAGCAAGGGCGTGCGGGGGCTGGTCGTCGTGTCGTCCGGCTTCGGCGAGGTCGGGGAGGAGGGACGGGCCGCCCAGGAGCAACTGGTGCGCCTCGCGCGCGCCTACGGGATGCGGGTCGTCGGCCCCAACTGCCTCGGCATCGCCAACACCGACACCGACGTGCGGCTGAACGCGACCCTGGCGCCGACCATGCCGGGACGGGGCCCGGTGGGGTTCTTCTCTCAGTCCGGCGCGCTGGGCATCGCCATCCTGCAGCGGACGGCCGCGCGCGGTCTCGGGCTGTCCACGTTCGTCTCGGCGGGGAACCGGGCGGACGTCTCCGGCAACGACCTGATGCAGTACTGGGAGGAGGACCCGGCGACCAGGGCCGTCCTGCTGTACCTGGAGTCGCTGGGCAACCCCCGCAAGTTCGCGCGGCTCGCGCGCAGGCTCGGCCGCCGCAAGCCGATCGTGGCGGTGAAGAGCGGGCGCAGCACGCAGGGCGTCCCGATCGGGCACGCGGCGCGGGCGCTCACGCTGCCCGACCACGCGGTCAGCGCGCTGTTCGAGCAGGCCGGCGTGATCCGGGTGGACGACCTGGCGGAGCTGTTCGACGTGGCGCAGGTGCTGGCCTACCAGCCGCTCCCGGCCGGCGACCGCATCGCGATCATCGACAACTCCAACTCGCTGGGCCTGCTGGCGCAGGACGAGGCCGTCGCGCTCGGGCTGGAGGTCCGGCCCCGCATCGACCTCGGCCCCCGCGCCGACGCCGACGACTACGAGGCCGCCCTCGCCGGCGCGCTGGACGACGACACGGTCGACGCGGTCGTGGCGCTGTTCACGCCCCCGACGATCGGCGGCTACGACGTGCGCGTCCCCGAGAGGATCCTGCGGCTGGCCGCCGAGGGCCGCAAGCCCATCGTGGCGACCTACCTCGGCACCGAGGGAATGCCCGCCGACCTGCGCGTCACCGGCCCGGACGGGATGCCCGCGGAGGGCTCCGTGCCGTCCTACACGGCGCCCGAGGACGCCGTCCGGGCGCTGGCGTACGTGATCCGGTACGCGCGGTGGCGGCGGCGCCCGCCCGGCCGCATGCCGGTGTTCGAGGACGTGGACCGTGCCAAGGCGCGGGAGCTGGTCGCCGGGTGGCTGGGCGACGGCGGCCCCGTGGAGGTCGCGCCGGAGCAGGCGGCGGAGCTGCTGGCCTGCTACGGCATCCGGCTCGCGGGCGGGACGGACGGCGTGGCGACCCGCATCGTCGTCAGGGAGGACCCCTCGTTCGGCGCGCTGATCTCGTTCGGGATCGCCGACGAGACCGCCGAGCTGCTGGACGACCGCGCCTACCGCCTGTCGCCGCTGGCGGACGCGGAGGCGGCGGAGATGATCCGCGCGATCCGCACGGCCCCGCTGCTGCTGGGGCACCGCGGCGCCGATCCGGTGAACCTCGGGGCGCTGGAGGAGCTGCTGCTGCGCGCGTCCCGCCTCGGCTACGACCTTCCGGAGGTGGCGCGGCTGGAGCTGAGCCCCGTCATGGTGGGTCCGTCAGGGGTCGCGGTGCGGGCGGTGACGCTCACGCTGGAGCGTCCCCTGGGGCCGCGCCCCGAACTGGAGCCGCGCCGCCTGTGACTCGGGCCCGGAGGCCCGGGGCCTGGACACCGGCCCCGGGCCTCCGGCGTGCCCGCCGTCAGCCCGGGGGCGGGGGAGGGCTGGGCTCCGGCGTCGGCGGGACGGGATCGGGCGCGGGGCCGGGCGGGATCGGCTCGGGCCCCGGCGGGGGCGGGGACGGCTCCGGCGGCGGGCCGGGCGG
>NZ_JBEUPA010000137.1:0-23705 GCF_040492065.1 Actinomadura sp. NPDC000929
CGTCGATGCCGGGGAAGCTGCCTGCGTAGGCGACCCCTTGATCGGGATAGATGTAGTCGTCCAGGTTCCCCGGGGAGGTGGTGGATCCGTCCCAGGCGGGGTTGGTCTGACTGATCAGCGCCGCGGTGGCCGCCGGGTCGGGCTCGGGCGTGCTGCGCAGTAGGTCGGCGGGGTGGCCGTCGGTGTAGATGAGGACGGCTGTTTTGGCGCCCATGATTGATCACCTTCCGTTGTCCACCAGCCCATCTGGTCACAACTGGAGGGAACTTACATGGTCATTCAGACAGCGGTCGGGGGAGGTCCTCGTCCTCCTGCAACGAGAGGAAGGTGGGTGCCCCGTCTTCCGGGAGTACAGGTATGCAGCGGCCGCGCGTAGGAACCGAGAACCGGTTGTGGACCGCTTCAGTCCGCCGGCGACCGTGTGGGTCTGCTCCGCGTACGCCACGGCTTTGTGCCGTTGCGCTGTGAATGCCACAGGAAATCAGTCTTTGATGTCGCTGAACCTAGGGGAGGGACTGAGCAACAACCGGTGGGTTCGAATCGAGGCTCAGGTTCCCATCGCCGCTGGACCTGGGGTGAAGCGCCTGCCCAGCGACCCGTGGGCTGTCTGAGCAAACTTCAGCCTGAGTGAAACATCTCCATGCTCCCTGACGATCCCATGGTGTAGGTGAAGTCAAGGAGGTTCGGGTGACTCTGGCGCTTGTCCGTGATCTACGTGACCAGCGGGTTCCGGCGAGCCAGGAAGAGCTCCTCGACTTCGAGACCGATGTGCTGGCCGGGTTCGTGCTGGCGCGGTCTTCGGCCGGACTTGCTGACGGCACGATCCGCTCGGACGTGCTTCAGCTGGAGATGATGCGGCGCTGGTTCGATCGCCCGCTGTGGGAGATGGAGCCGGCTGATGCCGATGTCTACTTCGGCAAGGTGCTGCGGGACGCCAGCCCCGCAACGCGCAAGGGGCGTGCCAGCGCACTGACGGTGTACTTCCAGTTTCTGGAGCTGCGGCATGCCGTGGAGCTGTACAACATCGTCGGGCGACGGGTCGAGTGCCCGCTGGATGAGATCAACCGACCGCAGTTGTCGATCGAGCTGCAGTTGCGGGTGCCTCCCTCGGAGGCCGAGATCGAGGCGCTGATCGCCGGGTGGCGGCAGGACCTGGCGGTCTGCCGCAAGTTCGCGCCCACGGCACGCAACTACGCGGCTGCGCGCCTGGCGGCCGATGTGGGATTGCGCATCAACGAGGCGCGGATGCTGGATCTGCACGATGTCCGCTGGGACCTGGGCCGATTCGGGAAGCTGAACGTCCGGCACGGCAAGGGCGCCCGGCGGCGCGGCCCCAAGCAGCGGCTCGTGCCGCTCATCAACGGCGCCGACCGCAGCCTTCGCTGGTTCATCGAGGACGTATGGGGCTACTTCGACCTGGACCACGCCCGGCCCGGCGCCCCGCTGTTCCCCTCCGAGCGCAAGAACCAGGACGGTTCGAGCTGCCGGGTAACGGCGGACGTTTTCCGCAGGTCGCTGGCCAAAGCGACCACAAAGCACCTCCCGGAGTGGACGGGCCGGCTCACTCCGCACGTGCTGCGGCACTACTGCGCGTCCCAGCTGTACAGGGGAGGGATGAGCCTGCTGGCCATCCAAGAACTCCTCGGCCACGCCTGGACCGGCACCACGGTCCGATACGTCCACGTCAACCACACTCATGTCGAGGACGCCTGGGTGCAGGGGCAGCAGCGCGCGACCGACCGATGGAAGGGACTGGCCTGATATGAAGTGGAACCTGCGGTTGGCCGCGGCCAACCGCGGCATATGGAAGGCCAGCGAGCTGCAACGGATGCTTGCCGAGCGCGGCATGGTCATCAGCGCGGGGAAGATGTCGGGACTGTGGTCGGGCCAGCCCAACAGCGTCCGCCTGGACGAGCTGGACGTCATCTGCGCCGTGCTCGGCTGCGGCGTGCAGGAGCTGCTGCTGCCTGAACCCGATAGCGTCCCCGCTCCAGAAGCCGATGACCAGCAACGCAAAGCCGCCGGGCAGCCGCCCTCGGTGACTCCTCGACCCCGGAGCGGTCGCTCACTGCCGCCCCGGTGAACTGCCGGCACTGCGGCAGTCCGCTGCCGGGAGGTTCACGCCGCGATCGGCTCTTCTGCGACCGGCGCTGCCGTGACGCTTGTGGCCGCGCCCGGCAGGCCCGCGGACTGGCGCCCATGGGGCGCTGGCGGCATCCCGCGCTCACCGCCGACGATCCCGTCCTGGCGGCCGCCGCCGCCCGAGCGCAGGAACTGACCGAGTTGCACGGCTGGTCGCCTACGACCTTGCTCAAGACCCTCGACGGTCTGACCGCGGTGCTCGCCCGACCCGTCTCGGACCGGCAGATCACGCTCAGCGATATCCACGCCCTGCGGGGGCCCGGGTCTACTCCCCGGATATGCGAGGTACTCAGCGATATCGGGTTGATCGTCGTTGACGACACCGTCGCGCCGATCCGCGCCTGGATCGACCGGCGCACCGGGCAACTGCCCGCCGGGTTCGCCGACGACGTGCGCGCGTGGCTGCTGGTCTTGCTGGACGGGGAGGATCGGTCCCGGCCGCGGGCCCACTCCAGCATCTACGCCTACTTCGGCGCGGTCCGGCCGTTGCTGATGGATTGGGCGGTGCGCCGCCGCCATCTGCGGGAGATCACCGCGACCGACATCACCGCCGGACTCGATCCGCTGACCGTCGCCCAGCGCTGCCTTGCGATCAACGCCCTGCGATCGCTGTTCCGCTTCGCTAAGCGACGCGGCCTGATCTTCACCGATCCCACGACCCGGCTGACCCTGCCCACCGTCGATCCCAGCTTCCTTCCGATGACGGAGGAGGAGATCCGGGCCGTTGAGCAGCTCACCACCACCCCGTTGCAACGGATGGTGGTCGCCCTGGCCGCCGTCCACGCCGCACGGCCGAAGGCGATCCGGCTCCTTGCCCTGCCGGACGTCGACCTGCCCAACCGGCGCATCACTCTGGCCGGGCACCGGCAGCGCCTGGGCGAGTTGCCCTACCGCACGCTGGTGACCTGGCTTGACCACCGCCATGTGACCTGGCCCTTCACCCCGAACCCGCACCTGGTGCTGTCAGCCAAATCCGCGCTCGGCCAGGGGCCGGTCTCGTCGGCCTTCCTGAGGGCGCACGTGTCCCGGCGCGGGGTGGATCTGGAACGCATCCGCCGCGACCGGCTGCTGCACGAGGCGCTGACCGCGGCGCCGGACCCGCTGCACCTGGCAATGGTCTTCAACGTCTCCCACACCACGGCCGCCCGCTACGCCGCGGTCGCCCGGCGCATCCTGGCGCCCTGAGCTAAAACCCGCCCGGTTCCCACCCTGCAGCCGGAACCGAAAACATGTTCGACTAGCCTGGGGTTCATGGGAGGAGGGTCGACCAGCATCGGAACGAAAAGTCTCGTTAGGCGGTCGTTCCGGCTGACGCTGGCGTGACATTCCGTTCCGATGTGCGTGTCCGTTAGGGGATGGGCTACTGCAACAAGTCGATCATGCTCGGTCGTGGACCAGCGCCAGGCGTTGAGCTGCTGGTCGCTATCCAAGTGGTGCGTCTTCGTCTCGGCGATGAGTTCCACGAGCCCGCGGAGTCTGAACTGTCGGCCGGCGTAACCTCGCCACCGGTGTCCAGGGTCCGCGGACTGCCGCTCACCCCCGCCGACTTCCTGCGCTGACGGCGGGATCCGGGAGTTCGGCGTTCGGTGACCCGAGGCCCGGCGACACGGGATCCGGCGGCCCGGGGTCCTGTGGTGCCGGATACCGCACGGCTGCGGGAAAGCAGCGCAGCAGTGCGGCGAGCCGCGCGGTATCGCCCGTCACCTCGGTGTCTGCCCGCTCGACGGCGTCGTGCAGCGCCGCACCGGCGAACACCAGATCGCGCAATGTCGCCGCCTCCGGCACGTTCAGCCACGCCTCGGGTTCGGCGTGCTCACCGCGGTCCAGCTCGAGGCGCCCGCCCGCAACGGTGATGCGGAACCGATCGCCCGCGACGTCCAGCTGGCAGCGCAGCGACAGCTCACCCGCCAGTGCCGGATCGAAGGTGGCGCGCAGGGCGAACAGTAGCGCGTCGACGCTCAGTTCCGCCGCGCCGTCCTCGGGCAGCGGTGCGCGGCTGCCCCAGTGGGCGAGCGCGCGGAGCACGGGCTCCAGTTCCTGCCCGCGCTCGGTGAGTTCATACACGGCGGCGGGCGCAGGCGGTCCCAGGCGCCTTCGCCGCACCAGGCCGTCGGCTTCGAGCTCGCGCAACCGCTGCGCGAGGACGTTCTGGCTCATCTGCGGCAGCCCGCGGTGCAGGTCGGAGTAGCGCTTCGGGCCGAAGACCAGCTCCCGCACGACGAGCAACGCCCACCGCTCGCCGACCGCGTTCAGCGCTCGCGCGATGCCGCAGGGGTCGTCGAACAGCCGCTTCTTGCTCATGCACCCGAGTGTACTTGCGCACCAGGTGTGAATGCTCCTAAATTAGGAGCATGAACACTGTGACCTCCGTCGACGGCACCACCATCGGCTACACACGGCACGGCGACGGGCCCCGGTGATCCTGGTCGGGGGCGGTCTCGACGACGGAACGGAGAACGCCCCACTCGCCGAGGCGCTGGCCGCGCACCGTGCTCAACTAATCCGTTCGCAACACCGACCCGGAGCGTCCGCGCCACTAAGTCTCGAACGAGAAGGACCTTGACTGATGAACGTGTTCCTGTGGGTGCTCCAGGGGATCCTGGCCGCGATGTTCCTGATGGCCGGCGTCATGAAGACGACCCAGTCGAAGGAGAAGCTTCTCGAGAAGCTGCCGTGGGTGGAGGACTACTCGACCGGCACCGTGCGCTTCATCGGCACCGCGGAGTTCCTCGGCGCGATCGGCCTGATCCTTCCGGCCGCTCTGGACATCGCCCCGATCCTCACGCCGCTCGCAGCAACCGGCCTGGCAATCACCATGCTCCTGGCGATGAACGCCCACCGCCGCCGCCACGAGCCCGGCGCCATCGCGTTCCCCGGCGTGCTGTTCGTCGTCGCGGCCTTCGTGGCCGTGGCCCGGTTCGGTCCCTGGTCGTTCTGAGCATGACCGTCACCGTCTTCGGCGCGACGGGAGCGATCGGCTCCCTGACCGTCGTCGAACTCCTGGAGCGCGGCCACGACGTCACGGCCTATGCGCGGCCCGAAGTGCAAGTGAGGGAGGGGGCAGCCCACGTCGGTGTGAGCTGGGTTTACACCGGTGCTTTAGGTTCCGGGGTCATGCGGGACAAGATGGGGACACGACAAGGAGAGACGATGAGCGAGCTGACCACCACGCAGCCGGCTGGCACACCGACCTGGATCGACCTGGGCATCCCGGATCTCGACCGCGCGATGACCTTCTACGGCGCGTTGTTCGGTTGGGAGTTCGATGTGGGACCGGCGGAGTTCGGCCACTACACCCAGTGCTTGCTACGGGGCAGACCCGTCGCGGCCATCAGGCCGAACCCCGATCCCGACGCCACGGACTTCTGGTGGAACGTCTACTTCGCGACGGATGACTGTGACGCCGCGGCCGCCCGAGCGCGGGACGCGGGCGGCTCGATCATCACCGGCCCGATGGACGTGCTGGACCAGGGCCGGACGGCGATCATCAAGGACACCACCGGTGCGCAGTGTGGACTGTGGCAGGCCGGTGCCCACATCGGCTGCGAGATCGTCAACGAGCCGAACGCCCTGCTCCGCAACGACCTGGTCACCGCGGAATCCGGGCCCGCGCGCGACTTCTACGTCGCGGTCTTCGGCTACACGTTGGATGCCAACCCGGACATGCCCGAGCTCGACTTCACGTTCCTGCGCAGGCCGGATGGCCACGAGATCGGCGGCATCGCCGGTGACCCAAAGGCCACGAAGTCCCGTTGGGGGACCTTGTTCCAGGTGGACGACGCCGATGCGGCGGCGCGGCGAGCGGTCGACGCGGGTGGGACCTCGGCCGAGCCCTACGACATGATCTACGGGCGGGTCGCTCACATCACGGACCCGTTCGGCACGGAGTTCGATGTCGGTGCGGCGATGACGAGCTGAACCGGCGGTCAGCTGGCCGAGTGGTCGAGCTCGGCAAGACGCGCGTAGATGTCGTCGGTGTGGACCTCCTCGACAAGGTGAGACCGAGGTCGGCCAGGCACCATTGCAGCACCTGCGAGCTCTGCCCGGCTACGAGGAGTACGTCCTACGGGACATCAAGGACACAAACACGCCTGCCCTCAAGCTGTACGCCAAGCTCGGATTCACAAAGTACGAGCGTCGATCCAGCAGCTGCAGGCCTACCTGCGCACCTGCTGTCCGCCGCCGGCACCGGGACCTGCCCGGCAGCCTTGAACGCGCCCGGCCCCGGGCGACCGCACCGGACGGTCAGCTGCCGCAGTTGGCCATAGAGGGCGGTTCGACGCAAAACCGCTGGTCGCCTCCGGGTGGGCGGCGTAGCGTTGCGGGCTGTGCCGTTTCCGATCGAGGACCTGTCCCGTCCGTTCCGCCGCCCGAGTGAGCTGCGGCGTCTGGTCGAGGCCGTGCGCGCCGCCGACGACAAGGACGAGTCGCTGTGGGTGGAGTGGAAGAGCACGCTGGACCTGACCTCGCAGCCCGGGCTGCTGCATCTGGTCCGGCAGATCCTGGGTTTCGCCAACCGGGATCCGGAGGTGGCCGCGCAGTGGTGCGAAGGCAACGCCTACCTGCTGGTCGGTGTCAGCCCCGGCCAGTTGCAGGGAGTGGCCGGAGTCGACCCCCAGCGGCTGGTGCAGACCCTGCAGCCCTACCTCGGAGCATTGACCGGAGTGGGCGGGCGAGCGTGGCCTTGATGTGGATGCGCCTAGCCGGTGAACCCGGCGGCGGCGTCCTCGATCAGGTCGTAGAGGCTGCGCAGCGTCTTGCCGGTCCATGCGGACAGGGCGACGAGCAGCAGGTCGTCCGGCACCGCGGGATTCATCGGTCCGCCTGGTCGGCGTCCTTGGCCCACTGGGCAATCTGCTCGCCGGCCGGCTCGATCCAGAAGGCGACCTTGTGCGGGCAGAAGGATCGGGTCGGTGACGTAGGGGTTGTGCACGACCGGCGGCGCGGTGCCGACGGTGATCTCTGCGCCCTTGGAGGCCAGGACGTCGCGGATCACGTTCGCGCAGGTGGAGTGGTCGGGCATTTCGCTGGGCTTCACGGCTAGGCCGTGTTTCGAAGTCCCGGCCCACTTCGCTCGCCTGGCGGCTCGCTCCGTGACCGGGCCTGGGCGAATGCGGCATCGCTTCGCTATCCGCCCGGTTCCGCTCGCCTCCGGCTTCGCTCCGCCGGCCAGGTCAAGCGTTCGAGCGCGTGGTCGAGGCCACTTCGAGACAAGCTCTAGACGTCCACCGCCCGCTAGAGGACGTCTCAGCGCGTCCCCAGGGACGCCTTGCAGGACTTCCGGCGAGCGTTGCCGAAAGAGCGGACGGCGGACGAGGACGAGCGCCAGGAGGACGGCGACCGGCCCTGGCTGGTTGCAACCCGCTCGCCCGCCGTGGTGTTCGCCTGTCCAAGAACGACTCGTTGAGGACGCTCAAGGACTTCTTCGCGGCCGAGGCCGCCTACGTGACCGCCGGTGGCCCCGGCAAGGCCGACTTCTCCGGGATGGCCGCGCACCTGCACCCGGACGTCGTCATGTATCAGGCCGAGAGCCTGCCGTACGGGGGTGAATGGACCGGGCCCGCCGGCATCGAGTCCTTCATGGCGGCGATGAGCGAGGAGTGGACCTCGCTGGAATTCCTAGAGCAGCGATTCGCCGCCGACGGTCCCACTGTCGCGGTCTACAACAGGGGGATGCTGCGGGCCCGCGCGACTGGCCGTGCCCTGAAGACCTCGGTGATGCAGTGGTTCACGTTGGAGAACGGGTTGATCCGCGAGATGCGTCCCTTCTATCTGGACACCGCCGCCGTGCTCGACGCCCTCGGACACCGTCTCCATGCTTCCGGCCGGGCGGCGCAAGATAGGAGATCAGATATCTGATCGGGACGCCGGTGGCGGAGCGAGACCTCCGATGGCGCTAAGCCGTCAAGCTGCGGTCGGCAGAGCGCGGGTGAAGGCATTGCCGGCGTCGTAGGTCTGGCCGGTGTGGAGGCAGTGGAAGAGCTGGCCGAGCATCCGGTTGAACAGGTGCCGCAGGGCGCCGGGGTGTTTGTCCCCGTTCTCGCGGTGTCGCTGATAGTGGGCCCGTGCGGGTTCGTAGCTGGTGGAAGCGGTGAAGGCCTAGACGAACCCTGCGGCGGCGAGGCGATCGTTCTTGATCGTTCGGTGGGTGATGGAGATGCTGCGGCCCGAGGCGCGGGTGATCGGCGCGACCGAGCGCGCCCTGAGCGCGGGGATCGCCGCCGCCGGGCCCGGGGCCCGCACCGGGGACATCTCGCACGCCATCGGCTCGGTGCTCCGGGAGGCGGGTTACTCGATCAACACCGAGTTCGGCGGCCACGGCATCGGCTCGACGATGCACCAGGACCCGCACATCTCGAACACCGGGCGCCCCGGCCGCGGGTACCGGCTGCGCCCCGGGCTGCTGCTCGCGCTGGAGCCGTGGATCATGGAGGACACCGCCGAGCTCGTCACCGACGCCGACGGGTGGACGCTCCGAAGCGCACCGGGCTGCCGGACGGCCCACAGCGAGCACACCATCGCGATCACCGGCGACGGCGCCGCGATTCCTCACCCTGCCGAAGCAGGCCCGCCCGTAGGGAGCCGCCGCCCGGTCCCGGCGCGGTGGAGGCTCGCGGGGGCCATCGTGCATCCACGTCAATTGGCCACAAGGCGCCTTGGCCGAGTCGGGCACGTGGTCGCTCGGTACGACCGTCAGCGAGTAGAGCGCCGGGGCGAGGTAGGGCCGGTCGCCAGCGGCCCCACCAAGCGCTGAACATGGCAACTTCGGCCAGCGTGTTCCGTCCGCAGGCTCCCCCCGCCCCGACGAGCCCGAGCCCGAGCCCGAGCCGGAGCCTGAGAGCCAGGATGAGGCCGCGGCACCGTTGCGGGTCGAGGTGATCGAGCCACCGGCCGACCGGCCACAGGAGTCGGCGGTGCGGTTCGAGGTCCGCGTCCCACCCAGCGGCCGGGTGACTCTGGTGCCGGGACGGCAGCGGTTCTCGGTTCCCCAGGGTCTGGCCGGACGAACGTTGACCGTCTGGGCTGACCTGCGCAGCCTGCACATCCTGCTCGACGGGGGTCCGCACATGCCCGTGTGAGACGGAGTGACGGGGGCAGATGCGGGCCGGACGCCCGCATCTGCCCCCCGTCACGGGTTCCGTGCGGACCTCAGGATCGGGCGTCTCCGACCGAGACCATGTCGAGGCTCGCCTGGTTGTGGCGCTCCACCCAGTTCATCAGCGCCGTGTGGCAGGCGTGGTCCAGGTGCCACAGACCGGTGAGGTCCAGTTGGACCGGCCGATCTCGGGGGAGCTTCTCCAAGGTGTCCAACATCTGCGGTAGACGCAAGAACGTGGCGTGGCCGGCCAGGGCGACACGCACCGGACGCCCGTCCGCGCCGGTCACCTCTTCCCTTTCGTCCACCTCGATCTGGATGTGCGAGGTCTCCCAGGCTGTCTTGATCACAGCCAGCACCAGGCCGAGCAGCACTCCCTCGAACAGGTTGAGGACGACCACTGCCGTGGCCGTGAGGACGAGGATCAGTGCCTCGCCGCGATGACGGCGCCACAAGGGGCGCAACTGCTTGACAGGCATGAGTTTCCAGCCGGCGTGCACGAGCACGCCCGCGAGGGCGGCGAGCGGGATGATTCCCAGCGCCGCGGGGAAGGCCGCGGCGAACAAGAGAATCCAGAGCCCGTGCAGGACGCGCGAAGCCTTGGTCTGCGCTCCTGCCTGCACGTTGGTGGCGCTGCGTACGATCACCGCCGTCATCGGCAGGGCTCCCAGGAGCCCGCACACGGTGTTGCCGGTGCCCTGGGCCATGAGCTCCTTGTCGTAGTCGGTACGGGGGCCGTCGTGCATGCGATCGACCGCGGCGGCGCTGAACAGGCTTTCCGCGGAAGAGATGAGCGCGAATGCCAGCACGGTTCCGAGGACGCCGATCTCGGCCAGTCGGGCCACGTCGCCGATGCCGGGTGGCTGGACGGCTCCGAGAAGGCCCTGTACGTCCAGCCGAGCCACGGGCAGATCCAGCAGGAAGGACGCACCCGTCGCCAGAGCCACGGCCGCGAGCGGTGCCGGAACTTTTCGGACTCGCTCCGGCAAGTGCGCCCATCCCGCCAGCAGTGCGACGGTGCCCGCGCCGATGCCGAGCGCGGCCAGCGCCGCGGCTGATCGGGTGCTGTCGAGGAGCAGGCCCGGCAGCCCGGCGAGTTTGGCCATGCCCGAGCCGGGCGCGGTGGCATCGGCCATGGCGTACAACTGCCCGGCGATGATGGTCAGGCCGATTCCGGCGAGCATGCCCTCCACCACGGCCACGGAGATCGCGCGGAACCACCGCCCCATCCGCAGCGCGCCGAGCAGCAACTGCAGGAGGCCCGCCGCGAGGACTATCGCGCCGAGCGTGCTCAGGCCGTATGTCTGGACGGCCTCGTACACCAGGACGGTCAGGCCTGCGGCGGGCCCGCTGACCTGGAGGCTGCTGCCGGGAAGCAGACCGGTCACCAGGCCGCCGACTATGCCGGTGATCAGGCCCAGCTCGGCCGGGACGCCGGAGGCGACCGCGACTCCCACGCACAGCGGCATGGCGACGAGGAAGACGACAAGGGACGCGGTGATCTCGTTCCGGAGCACTCGGGAGGACCGCAGGGTCGTTGGGAGCATCGGTCCTCACCTACAGGGGAGAGAAGGTGTCGGCGTCCGGCCGGTGCGCCAGCACCGATCCGGTGTGCACTTCGTAGTACCAGGCGTGCAGGCCGATCCGGCCGTCGGCGGCCCGCTCGTCCACGCCGGGATAGGTGCGCAACCGCTCCAGTTGATCGAGCACATGTCGCTGGACCGCTGCCGCCAGGTCGCCGCAGCCGGCGGAAGGGGATGCCGCCCGCTCGGATGGGGCGTTACCGGGCAGACGCGGCGAGGTGCCGGCGGCCTCGGCCAGCCATGTGCGGACGGCGGGGGCGGCGCTGAGGTCGTCGCCGCGGACCAGGGCGCCGACGGCCCCGCAGTGGGAGTGGCCGCACACCACGATGTCGGCGACGCCGAGGATCTCGATCGCGAACTCGATGGTCGCCGCTTCGCTGGTAGGACGGTCCAGCCGGTACGGCGGAACGATGTTGCCCGCCGTGCGCAGCTCGAACAGCTCGCCTGGACGGGCTCCGGTGAACAGGGAAGGGATCACGCGCGAGTCGGAGCAGGTGATGAACAGCGCCAGGGGCGACTGGCCGTCGGCGAGCCGATGCAGTTCTCCGCCGTTCTCCGCGGCCCGGGAGCCGAACGTTCGGGCATGGTCAATGAAAGTGCGCATGCGAAATACCTCCAGGGTGTCCCCGCGAATGCGAGGGCATCGTAGGAGTTGGACAAAGGACGATCTGACGGTGTGGTCGTCCGGTCGCGTTGACCCGTTCCGATACCGATGTGCGATAAGAGCGTCGTTCATTCCATGTGGCATGGTCGTAACGACCAGGCACGACGGCTTACGCCCTCAAAATGGTGTTTCGGCAGGAAGAACACGCGCCGGAGGGCGCTGTCAGCAACGGAATACCTGGAGGATGGCGGGTATGTTCCCGGTGGTACGTCTGCTGATCGCGTGCACGAGCCCGCCGACGCGGCGCGGAAACGCGATCGTGCTCACGCCGGCGGTGAATGCCGAGCGTGTCGGGGTGTCCGGGGCTTTGACCTCTTTGGGGTTGGCCACGCGACTGCTCGCCCGGACAGTCAGATGTTTGGGCGACTCCTGTGCGGACTTCCGCTCCTCCGAACTGGAGCGAAGTGCGCCCGAGTCGCTCAGCTGAATGCTGCCCGCCGAAGTCGGCGCCGTGAACTCGCCGGGTCCTGCGCTTTGGAGAGCCGTGTTCAGGACCAGGTGCAGGCAGCCGCAAAGGACGATGATGAGCAAGGCGGCGGCACGTCTCATCGTGCTGTGCCCTACCACCGGCGACGTCCTCCGATCGGGCCGGGCTCATCCAGCCGCATCGTCCGCTATCAACTGACCTGTACGTGAAGCGCTGATGGCTCGCCAAGCTGCTTGTCAGTGCATTCGAGCGCCCGTCAGAAAGCGGGTGGCAGCCAGATCACGACCCTATCACGCATCGTTAGCCTCTGATCACGAAGCCGGAATCGGTTCCAGAGATGGCGGGAGCTTTCCGGTCGGCCGTGCCGGCTTGCGCGGTGCCGAGGTGTCGGCCAGTCCCGTGCGGTCGGCCGCCGGTCCCATCTTCTACATTGATAGAAGATGATGGTTGGAGTCCCGGGCGGCGACGATCCCCTGTTGGCGCCCCGCGCCAGAGGATGCGCCCGCCTGATCTCCAGGAGCATGACGCTGCCGCTCTTCATCGACGGCTCCGAGACGGTGCACCGGGCGCCGGGTCGGGACGCTGACGGTGGTGGTCATCACTCCGGCGCTGGCCGGGCGGGCGCGGATGCCCGTGAGCGAGAGGCCAACGAGCGAGCTGGTCAATGGAGCGGCTTTCAGGAGTCCGGGCGGGCCTGATGCCTCTGGCTACCGTGGGTTAGCGAGGTCGTGGTGGCGGGGGTGTCAATTGTGGGAGATCGTGAACGAGGCCACAAGAAGATCGCGCTACCGCTCAATCTGCGTGGTCGACAGTGGGTTGAGTGGTCGTCGCTTGTCCGCTCAGGTGCCCCGAGCCGGGTCGGGCTGAAATCTGTTTCGCGGCATGCCCAACAGGCCGGGAGTTCAGGGTGGCTAGAGGTCGTACAGAATCAGCGGACGAGGCGTCGCCAGCAGAGGATGGCTGCGGCCAGGGTCATGAACGCCTCGTGGAAGTCGTCGCGGGTCTCCCAGCGGATGCGTAAGCGGCGGAACCAGTGCAGGAGGGCGATCGTGCGCTCGACGGCGTAGCGGTGGACGCACAGTCCCGAGCCGTGCGGGCTGCCGCGGCGGACGATGACCGGTTTGACGCCCTTGCTCCAGACCAGGCGGCGGTGCTTGTCGTGGTCGTAGCCGCGGTCGGCCAGCATCCGCTCGGGTCTTCGGCGAGGCCCTCCGACCCGGCCTCGGACGGGCGGCACCTTGTCCAGCAGCGGCATCAACAGGGTGACGGTTTCTCATGATCCGCCAACACCTGCGGCCCCCTCCGCCCGGCGGAGGGGGCCGCAGCAGCCTTCAAGTGGAGCGGCGGGCGGTGGCCAGGGCGGCGGCAGTCAGGGGGAAGAGGGCCGTGACCGCCAGGATGGGGGAGGGGCTCCGTGACTCCGCGAGCGCCCCGGCGAGAGCCGAGCCGACCCCGCCGCCGACGAAGAACGTCAGGTTGAGCAGGCCCATGCCCGCGCCGCGCAGCGGCATCGGGAGTCGTGCCGACACCTCACCGGTGATCACGACCTGGGTGACGGCGAACGCTGCGAGGCAGAGCGACGCCGCGACGACCGGCGGCCAGGGGCCGCCCTCACCTGTGGAAGCCGCGGCCAGTGCGGCGGCCGCGGCGAGCGCGGTGCCGGCCAGCAGCAGGCGGCCGCCCCGCGCGCCGAGAGAGCCGGCGCGCCGGGCCAGTGCCGCGCCGACCACGGCGCCCGGAAGCAGCGCGGCGCCGATCTTGAGGACGTTCCAGCCGTGCTCCCCAGCGAGGACCTGCGGGACCACGTACATCGCGGCGAAGAGCCCGCCGAACACCCCGGCCCCGATCACCGCCGAGATCCGGTAGCCCGCCTCGCCGAGCACCGGGTGCGGGACGAACCCGTCCGGCCGCCGCGCCACCCGCCATGCCAGCGCCCCGCCGGAGAGGACGAGCGCCGCCGCGAGCGCGGCGACGACCGTGCCGCCAAGGTCGAGCGTCCTGGCCTGGATGAGCACGAGCATCGCGCTCACGGCCGCGGTCAGCGCGGCGGCCCCCGCGGCATCGACGAAACGGCGCGACCCCGGCCGCCGCGCCAGCCCGAGGCAGAACGGGACGGCCGCCACCGACAGCACAGGAAGCACGACGGTGACACGCCAGCTCAGCCAGGTCGTCACCGCGCCCCCGGCCAGCGTCGCCGCGGAGGCGAACACCGCCATGACCGCGCCGTATCCGGCGAGCACCCTCGGACGATCGGCGGGCTCCACACCGGCGAGCAGCGCGGCCCCCACCGCCGCCGTCCCCCCGGACCCCGCCGCCAGGACGAGCCGTCCGGCCACCAGGACGCCGAGGCTCGGTGCCGCGGCGCACACGACCGCCCCGGCGGCCAGCACCGCCGCCGCGATCAGCAGCGTGGCCCGCGTGCCCCACCCATCTGCCAGACGGCCGAAGACGGCGGTGCCGACGCCGAGCGCCAGCGCGTGCGCCGTCAGCACCCATGCGACCTCCGCGGGCCCGGCGTGCAACTCCCTGGCGATCTCCGGGAGGGCCACGGCCGCCGCCGTCACGCCGAACACCGACGGCCCGAACAGTGCGCCGAGCCGCAGCGCGGTCGGCACCGGGCCCATGCGCGGCGCCGCGACCCCGGCCTCCGCGGTCGCGGTCACCGGTCGCCCCGCAGCGACGACCAGCGCTCGTCGTCCACGAAGTGCACGTCGTAGCGGTCCTGCTCGGCCCGCAGTCCCTCGAACGGCTCCAGCCCGTGCTGGACGCGGGCCAGCCGCCGAAAGTAGCCGAAGCGCTCGACCCCGGGCGCGAGGACGGCCAGCAGGTCGGCGCCCGTGCCGGCCGCCGCGCCGAAGGCGTGCGGTAGCCGCGGCGGGACGACGACCAACCCGCCCGCCGCGACGGTCTCAACCCGATCGCCGAGGAGGAACTCCATCGTCCCGTCCACGACATAGAACAGCTCGGTGGACAGCGCGTGGTAGTGCGGGGCGGCGCCGTCGCGGCCCGGCCCCACCGTGAGCCGGTTGGCGCCGAGCGCGCCCGCGGTCTGGCTCGCGTCGGCGAGCAGGGTGAACGCCCCACCTTCCGGAAGTCCGACGGCCTCCGCGGCCTCCGGGATGACAACGAGGGGATGCAACGACCTCACGCTCCTGTCGAATATCGGGTTTTCGTCCGAGCTCCATTCGAGCCGGGGAACAACCCGCGAACCACAGGCGCTTTGGATCCTGAGTCATCACGGATCGAGATGAATCGAGGGGGGCCGGGTGGAACTGCGCCAGCTGGAGTACTTCGTAGCTGTCGCCGAGGAGGGCGGGTTCGGGGTCGCCGCCGAGCGCATCGGCATCGTCCAGTCGGCGGTGAGCCAGCAGGTCCGCCGGCTCGAACGCGAGCTGGGCGTGCGGCTCTTCGACCGCACCACCCGGCGCGTCCAGCTGTCCGGCGCGGGCGAGCGGCTGCTGCCCGAGGCGCGTGCCGTCCTCGCCGCCCTGCACCGCACACGGCAGGTCGCGGCCGACGTCCGCGCCGGTGTCGACGGCGTCCTGCGCCTGGGCACCGTGCACGGCCCCGGCGACCGGATCTACCGCGTCCTCAGCGAGCTGGCCGCCGTGGCGCCGCGCGTCCAGGTCCGCCCCCGCCGCCTGGCCCTGCCCGACCGGCTGTCCGCCGTCCGCTCCGGCGAGCTCGACGCCGCTCTGATCCGCGCGCTCAGCGACGCCCCCGGCCTCGAACTGCTCCCGGTCTGGACGGACCCGTTGTACGTCGCCCTGCCCGCCGGGCACGCCCCGGCGCAGCGCCCCGCACTCGACCTCGCGGATCTGGCGGACCTCCCCCTCCGCCTCGCCCCGCGCGAGGACAACCCGCCCTTCCACGACCTCATCACCAGCGCCTGCCGGACGGCCGGGATCGCGCCGCCGCTCGGCCCGCCCTTCACCACGTTCCAGGAGACCCTCACCGACATCGGCGTGGGCGACCCGTCCTGGACCGTCTTCTACGAGGTGGCGGGCCTCCCCGAAATCCCCCGCGTCACCGTCCGCCGCCTCACCTCTCCCACGATGACGACCTACCTCGCCGTCCCGCCGGGCCCGCCCGTCCCGGCCGTTCGCCACCTGCTGGAAAGCTTGATCCGGGTCACCTGACAAAGACCGTGGGCAGCTGGTTCGACTTGGCAGAGGAAGGAGCCGTACGGGCCGCGCGAAACGGTAGGACGCGAAGAGGTGTTTCCAGGTGGCGCTGATGTCGCGGGCGACGTGCTCAGGAGATCGAGGAGCATCTCTGCGAAAGGGGTGGCCATGGCGTCGGTTCTGGTCACGGCATATCAGCGGCTGCTCTCCGAGTCTGCGTCACCAAGCCCCCTCCGCGAAGGCTTCGCTACGTAGCGGGAAGTGATTTCCTGGTGCCAGATCTGACACCGGCCACCAGCAGCGCGGCCTGAGCCGCGGGCTTCCTCCGCCGCGAGCTCGATTCCGCGCCCCCTCCTCGCCTCGTCCACGCCGTTTCAACGCCTCGGCCGCTTCTGGCGTTCACCCGTCCGCCTGTGGTGACCGCGCCGGATCCGGCCACCCGGGTCCTTGTCGCCCTTGGCCTAGTTGACGTTGTCGGTGACCGTCCACAGCTGCGAGGAGGTCAGGTCGTGGGCGAACTGGCGGCGCCGGGCGGTGGTCCAGGCGTTGGCGCCCGAGCGCCAGGCTTGGGCGAGGGGGACCATGTGGTCGATGTCCAGATCGTCGCGCTGGGTCCAGGTCGCCCCGTCATAGGGGCTGGTCCGGGTCCCCGAGACGGCCTGGTGCTGGTCGTTGGTCTGGATGTTTTCGCCGTCGCGTTCCAGGACGGGCTCGTGGGTGTTGCACGTTCCGGAGATGGTGATCCAGTGCGGGAACTTCGCCCGGCTGTAGCGGTCCATGGACCCCTCGGAGGCCACGGTCAGCTCGGCCAGGTGAGGGCGGGCAGTGTCGGCGTTCGAGGCTTGTTGATGGTTCGGAGCTGGCGGGCCGAGTGGATGAACAGCGCCTCGCCGGCGATCAGCAGATCGACCAGGCGGTCCCCGGGGGCGGCCAGGGCCCCGGCCGCATCGCGGGCCTGGAGAGGACCCGGCTGCGATCTTCGATGCGCTCCCGCCGCACCACCCGCTGGGTGCTGAACACGACCAAGATGGCCGTGGAGCGGGCCGCTCGGGTGCCCCGTCATCGCGAGCTCGTCCACACGCCCGTCGTGACCGCCCCTGGGCACGCCTGCTGATCGCCACGATGGGGGAGGACGCTGTCGGCGGCCTCCCCCACGGCGCTTCTGTAGGGCGTCGGCCTCGACGAAGACCGGGGCGGCGGGTACGCGGCATGGAACGAAGGTGGACCGGATGACCGAGGTCAGGCAGGTGCTCCAGCAGCAACTGTCGACCGCTTGGGCGCTCTTCGACTACCACGCGCAGCAGTGGCGCGAGGACGACCTGTTCTGGGAACCGGCACCGTCGTACTGGACCATGCACCAGGTCGAGGGCGGTGGGGCCCCTGACTTCTCCGACGTCGAGCCCACTCCCGTCCCGGCCCCCACGATCGCCTGGCTGACCTGGCACATCGGCTGGTGGTGGACCACGGCGCTCGCTCATCTGAAGCAGACCGACATCCCGGCACGCGAAGAGATCGAGTGGCCGGGCACCTGCACCTCGATCACCGAATGGCTGGGCGACATCCACGAGGCATGGCGGACGGCGCTGGCGGCCACCGACCGCCTCGACGACGATCGGCGTTCCCCTGGCCCGCAGAGGCGGGCCACACCGTCGCCGACATGTGCGCATGGGTGAACATCGAACTCATGAAGAACGTCTCCGAGATCGGCCAGCTCCTTATCCTGCGACGCGCACGGCATTGACCGGCGCACCGTCCACCTTGCCGACCACTCGATACGGCGAGGACGGGAGCCGGGCCGGGTGCTGATCCGGTTGCGTGCATCACTGAGGGGCGGTGAAGTCTGGACGCCTCACCGGGCCGCACGGCGCCCTCTACCCTGCTGCGGGTCAAATCGGCCCGAATGCGGCGAGCCCGCGTGGTCACCAGGTGCGGGCGGCTGGGATCGCTCACTGGCGTGATCCGGACCGTCTTCATAGGTGTAACCCCGCGGTGAGCAGCTGGTCTGATCCGGTGCGGGTCAGTGGGGCAGGCCCATGCGGGCGGCCATGCCGCGCAGTTCGCGGCCGCCGGCGTCGGTGAAGGCGAGACTCGTCCGGTCAGGGATGTCGTACTGATCAACGTGGCCGCCGCGATCGCTGCCTACCGCGGGCTGGACGGCGAAGTGCGCGCCCGCAGGGTCGCCGGCCTTCGGGGGGCGGCAGCGGCCATCGACTCCGGCGCTGCCACGAAGACGCTGGGCCGGTGGGCTCAGGCCGTTGCCCAGCAGAACGGCCTCCTATCTCGGTCCGTTGACCGGGCCATCCCCTGACCGACCCGCCATGCCGGTGCCGGCGGCGGTAGCACTCGCCGGCCGCTGCAGCCTAGGGGTGCTCCGAAGCGTCCCTTTGGAGCGACCAGAGCAGGGCGATGACTGTGTTCTCCAAGCGTTCGACGCTCTGCAACGCTTCCTTCAACGCCGCGAAGGGGTCGGCGACATCCCTGTTGGTCAGGGCTTCTTCCAACTCCAGTCGTAGCGCGGCAAGCGGTGTGCGCATCTCGTGCGAGGCCTGGACGGCGAATCGGCGCTGCCTTTCGGCCGGCGCCTCGCCGTTGAACCGGGCGCGCCGGTCGGCGTCGAAGCTCTTGCATACCTCGGTCGTCCTGGCCGAGATGAACTCGATGTCCTGGCGCATTGTGCGGGTCCTTTCGCTGGTGCGGCGGGTGTACGCCGCGGCCTATGGAGGGCCGGGGGAGTCACCGGGTGTGAAGACGCCGCTGAGGGCGGCGGCGTACGCGGCCGCTGCGGCGCTCTCGGCGATCTCGTCGTCCACCGGCCCGCGGGCGACGAGCAGGCGGTAGTAGAGGGGGGCGCCGACGGCGCTGGTGACCGCGATGCCGTCGGTCCCCGGCGGCAGTTCGCCGCGTCCCACGGCCCGCTCGACGATCCGGGACGCGAGGCGGTTGCGCTCGGCGATCACCGTCGCCCAGGCGGTGGACGCCTCGGGGGACCGGACGGCGGCGGCCACGACGCCCTCGACGAGCGCCCGGGCCCTGGGCTGCCGGTACAGCGCGGCGATCTCCAGCGCGAGCGCCCGGAGGTCGTCCTTCAGCGAGCCGGTGTCGGGTATCGGGATCTCGGTCTTGCCCATTTCGCCCAGCAGGTCGACGACGAGCCCCTCGACCGTCCGCCATCGCCGGTACAGCGTGGCCAGATGCACGCCCGAACGCGCGGCCACCTTCTCCAGGGTGAGCCCGGCGTATCCGCCGGCCTCCAGTTCCTCCCGGGTCGCGGCCAGCACCGCCGCACGGGTGCGCGCCGTCCGGCCGCCGGGGCGCACGGCCCCCGTCGCGGGCGGCTTCGCGTCCATCCGAGACGCCCCTTCCTATGGGTTGTGTCACAGGATAACGCGAAATCGTTCGCATTAACAGTCGGATGTCAGATGAGCTGGAGGTCCGCCCGCCTGGTGGCCCTGCTCGGCCGAGTGCCGGGCCGAATCGCCTCAGCGCAAGACGCCGACCCGCCGCGCAGTCAACCGGCCCGCCTACTAGGCGCCGCCGGCACGGCAGCGCAGATGGCGGCGATCGACGAGGCGACCCGCGAGGTCGGCGACCGGACCACCGCCCTGGCCAGCGAGTTCCTGGAATAGACCCCGCCCCCGCGGGGCCTGCTGGCGGCACTCGCCGCAGGGTTCAGGTGCCAGGCCGAGCGGCCGGCGGCGCGGTCGGGGGAGGCAGGCGGAGGGCGGCCCGGACGCGGGCGCCCTCCACCGTTGACTCATGAGCGGCCGCGGCTGGCGGCGTTGTGCTGCAGCCGCCCGCACCCATGAAGCGGTTGGATCCACCTTGGTCGGGTGGGGCTGCGGGCGCGTGTCAGCCCAGTGCTTTGCGCAGCAGCGCCGTCAACTGATCCTGTTCGTCGGGTGAGAGGCGTCCGACCGCCGTGCGGGCGAAGGTGAAGGCTGTGGCGAACCGGTGGTTGATCTCGTCTCCTCGGGAAGTTCGCGCGACGAGCCGTGCGCGGTGGTCCCGGGGATTCGGTTCGCGGGTCACGAGGCCGAGCGCTTCGAGACGCGCGACGATCTGGGTGATGTTGGAGGCATCGCAGCCGAGCTCCTCGGCCAAGGCGCCCATGGCGCGTCGCTCATCGAGTCGCCCGAGCACACATGCCTGCGCCGAGCTGAGCGACAGCTCGGCAGCCGTAGCAATCGGGCACGTCCCGCCACGGAACGCCGGTCCGCACCCGCAAGCGGATCCCATCGATGAGCTGCCGCTTGGTCCATTTCGACGGTCGACCCGATCGCCTGGGAACGGGCAGCAGCGGCCCCAGGATCGCCCATTGCGCATCGGTCAGGTCGAACCGCCTCGTCGCCCCTAGGGTGGCCACGAGGTCTCCGGTTTCAGGTTCTTCTTGGTCGATGAACCATCTACCGGAGACCTCACTGCGTCCGGCTCACAACACGCCGACACTCACCCCACTTCGAAACACGGCCTAGGCGGGACGGACGAGACGGTGGTCGTAGGCCCAGATGACGGCCTGGACCCGGTCGCGGACGTCGAGCTTGGTGAGGATCCGGCCGACGTGGGTCTTGACGGTGCCCTCGGCCAGGTGGAGGCGGGCGGCGATCTCGGCGTTGGACAGGCCCTGGGCGATGTGGAGGAGGACTTCGCGTTCGCGGTCGGTGAGGGGGTCAGGGCCGGTGGGGCTCGGAAGGCCGGGGGCCACGTGATCCAAGAGGCGGGGGGGGGCGTGGAGGGGGCGATGACGGCGTCGCCCCGATGGACGGTTCGGATCGCGGTCAGCATCTCCTCGGCGGGGGCGTCCTTGAGGAGGAAGCCGGAGGCTCCCGCTCTGAGGGTGGCGAACGCGTATTCGTCCAGGTCGAAGGTCGTCAGGGCGAGGACCCGAGGCCTGGTCGCCCGGCAGATTCTCCGGGTGGCCTCGACGCCGTCCATGACGGGCATGCGGATGTCCATGAGCACAATGTCGGCGGCGGGGGCCAAGCGGACGGCTTCGGCTCCGTCGGCGGCCTGGCCGACGACACGCAGGTCGGGCTGGGAATCGACGACCAAGACGGTTCCGGTGCGGACCAGGTCTTGGTCGTCGGCGACCACGACGTTGATGGTCATGACGTCTCCGGGTACGGAAGGTGACCCCGCAGGATATAGCCGTCCCGGGTCGGGCCGGCATTGAGGGAACCGCCCAGCGCGTGCAGCCTTTCACGCATGCCGCTCAGGCCCATGCCAGGTGTGGACGGAACCGCCGTGCCGTTGTCCCGGATGGCGATGGTCAGCGCGTCGGCGCCCCAGTCGAGCGCGACGACCGCTCGGACGGTGGTCCCCGCGTGTTTCACGGCGTTGGTCAGCCCTTCCTGGACCAGGCGGTAGGCGGCCAGCTCTGCGGCGGGGCTGAGTGGACGGGGTGTGCCCTGGTCGGTGCGGCTGACTTCGAGGCCGGTGGAGCGGACCTGGTCCAGCAGTGCCGGTAGGTCGCGCAGAGTCGGTTGGGGGCTCTGGTCAGGGCGCAGCACGCTCAGAAGGCCGCGCATGTCGGTGAGCGCCGCTCGTCCGGCGTCCTCGATGGCGGACAGTGCGTCGGCCGCGTGGTCCGGGGCGTAGCGGCCAGCCTTGGCCTGCGAGACGATGACGGCCAGGGAATGGGCGATGACGTCGTGCATCTCGCGGGCGATGCGGGTGCGCTCCTCTTGCCGTGCCTGTTCCGCCGAGTTCTGGGCGAAGGCGAGTTGGGTGCGACGAACCAAGCCCATGCTCCACGCGGCCGCGACGATCGCCAGCAGCAGCGCGAGCAGGAGCCACGGGTTCGGCCCCAGGCTCGCCGAGCGGACGCTGCCGTCGGCGGCGAAGCAGGCGGCGACCAGGCAGGAGCCGAGAACGCCGGTGGCCAGGGCGACGGCGCGTCGGCCGTAGGCCGTCACCGCGTACAGGGACATCGGGAGGACCAGGACGGACGGCAGCACCAGGAACAGGCCGGTGACCGTGGCCTGCGTGACGAACGCGGCGCAGACCACGGCGTGTGAGACGAGCGGACGGGTGCGGCGTCCGATGAGGGCCAGGTGCGCGACGATCGCCGCGATCAGAAGGACCGTCGCGCGCGCTCCCGGGACCGAGAGCGCAGCGACGAGCGCCGACAGGCTCGCCAGGGGGATACCGCTGACGAATGCCAACGTCGCGTCCGCACGTGCTGCACGCATGGGGTGAAGGGTAGGTCAGCGGGTGAGCCGCTGGTAGATCAGGGTGGCGCCGCCCAGCGTCAGGCCGAACAGCAGCCACGACCCGTAGACCGCGCCGACCATCGCGACGGTCAGCGGATCGCCGAAGTCGACTGGACCGTCGCTCAGCCCGACGGCTTGTGCGACGGTGCCGAAACCGGCGAGCGCGCCCATACTGACCAGCGCACCGGTCGCCGCCCACGCGGGCACCAGCAGCGGGCGGCGCGGCAGGCGCCGTCCCCAGGGCTGGACCAGCGCCAGCGCCAGCACTCCTCCGCCCAGCAGCATGACCGACTCCATGTACGGGAAGCCCTCGGTGTACGGCTCCGGACGGGCGGCGCTGCCGCCGAACGACCAGTACAACTTCAGCAGCGGGTAGGGGAACGCCAGCGTGAACGCGGTGTAGCCGAGCCACGGTCGTTCACGCCACGGGCCCCGGGCCCGGCGGGCGAGCGCGAGCACCAGCAGGGCCGAGGTCAGCAGGCTAGTGCCGCGGGTGGCCGCGCCGACCCAGTTGACCTGGGCGAAGTCGCCTGCCGGGATGCCGGTCGCCCAGAAGAAGGCACGGAAGCCGTCCAGGACGACTCCGCCGCCCGCCCACAGCAGGAGCACGGCGGCGGTCCGTCCGGCCCAGGCGCGCTCCGTCGACGCGAACAGCAGGGCGAGCGCGACGCCGGCCAGCGTCACCCAGGTGGGGGCGAAGCCCTGGTCGTAGGTGGGACGGTGCGGGGCCAGCACCGTAACGGCGGCGACGGCCCCCGCCACGATCACGGCGCGGGTGTCAGTGAGAACGCTCATGGCCGCAACGCTGCCGTCGCGCGGCGGTCCGGCGCGTCTTCCCACGGTCCTCCGAAGCGGTGACCTTCGGGGTATTGACTGCGGGGGCGTCAACCGGCTGCCGGGCCTGCCAAGCACAACTCCGAGCGTCAACTGCCGCACCGGCTCCGGAGAGATTTCCTCGCCCGAGCGTGTTAAGGGTTCCCGGCGCTCAGGCGGCCGGTCTCCTCGACGCGGTGGCCTGTCGCCCGCGGTTGGCTTTCACAGTTCGTTGCGTTCGATCACTGGCGTGCTCGCCCGGCGCGGCGGGATCGTCGCAGGGTGGCGCCCTCGATGCCGAGGTGGGGAAGGAGGCGGTTCAGCCATCGCGGCAGCCACTAGGCGCCGTTGCCGGTCAGTGCGAGGACGATCACGACGATCGGCTAGAGCTGGAGACCGATCCGGCGGTGGCGACGCCGAGCCAGCCCATGGGAAGACAGCGACGACCGCGCCGAACGCGGCATCACCGACCTGGCCCCTGACCACAACCGGCACCGGGCCTCGACAGACCGGCGGCCGCCTGCGATAAACGAACCTGACCGTCGTCAAGCGAGTAATGGTGTAATCATGGAAACCCTTTTCGAGCACGCCGGCGGGCACGAAGGCCTCCGCAGGTTCATCGACCTGTTCTATTCCAGCCTCCTGGC
>NZ_JBEUPA010000138.1:0-23582 GCF_040492065.1 Actinomadura sp. NPDC000929
CGCGCTCGTCCTGCCCGCCGCGGCCGCCGCGCTCATGCGCACCGCCGCGTCCCGGCGGACCGAGGCGCGGGCGGTGCGCGCCGCCGAGACCGTGGAGCTGCTGCACGGCGCCCCCGACCTGGTCGCCTTCGGGCGGGTGGACGAGCAGCTCGGCCGGATCGGCGCCGCCGACGCCGCCCTGGCCGGGATCGCGCGCCGCGACGCCCGCACCGCGGGCTTCACCTCGGCGTCGGTCACCCTGCTCACCGCCGCGGCGACGCTCGCCGTCCTCGTCGTGGGGCTGAACGCCGCCCATCGGGGCGCGCTGCCCGGAGTCCTGCTCGCCGCCCTCGCGCTGGCGGCCGCCGCGGCGTTCGAGGCCGTCCGGCCGCTGCCGGAGGCGGCCCGCGACCTGCTCACCGCGCACGGCGCCGCCGCCCGGCTGGGCGCGCTGACCGCCCGTCCGGCGCCCGCCGCCGACCCGCCCCGCCCGCTTCCCGCGCCGCGCGGAGACCTGCTCCGGATGCGCGGCGTGCGCGCCCGCCACGCCGGGTCGCCCTGGGTGCTGGACGGCGTCGACCTCGATCTGCGCCCGGGCGAGCGGGTCGCGCTGCTCGGTCCGAGCGGCGCGGGCAAGAGCACGCTCGCGCACCTGCTCGTCCGGTTCCGCGACCCCGACGAGGGCGCCGTCACCCTCAACGGCCACGACCTGCGCGACTACGCGCAGGACGACGTCCGGCGCGCGGTCTGCCTGGTCGACCAGCACGCCCACCTGTTCGGCACCACGATCCGCGCCAACGTCGCGCTCGCCCGGCCGGACGCCGCCGAACCCGAGATCGTCGACGCGCTGCGCCGCGCCCGCGTCTGGGACTGGGTCTCCGGCCTCCCCTGCGGCCTGGACGCCCACGTGGGCGAGCACGGCGCCCGCGTCTCCGGCGGCCAGCGCCAGCGGATCGCGCTGGCCCGCGCCTTCCTGTCCGGCGCGCGGCTGCTGGTCCTGGACGAGCCGACCGCCCACCTCGACCCCGCGACCGCCCGCGACCTGCTCACCGACGTTCTGCGTGACACGTCCGGGACGGGGATCCTGCTCATCACCCACACACCGCCGCCGCCCGGAACCGCGGACCGGGTCCTGCACCTGCGGTCGGGCCGCCTCCAGGAGGCGGGCGCCGGAGGAGAGGACCCGTAGTCAGGGTGCGGCGTCGGGGTCCCGCCGCCGAGCGTCGCTCAGCACCTCGTCCAGATCGCCGAGGCGGTCCAGCTGCTTGACGGCGCGGGCGGTGCGGTGGTTGTGAGCCAGCCGCTCGCGGTGGCGGTGGACGAACTCCCAGTACCCGGCGGTGTAGGGGCAGGCACGCTCCCCCGTGCGTTCGGTGGGCCGGTACACGCAGGGGCCGCACAGGTCGCTCATGGTGTTAATGTAGGCGCCGCCCGAGGTGTACGGCTTTGTGGTGATCCGGCCGCCGTCGGCGTACTGCGACATGCCGATCACGTTGGTCAGCATCACCCAGTCGTAGCCGTCCACGAAGCAGCGGTGGAACCAGTCCGTCACCGCCGCCGGGTCCCAGCCGCGCTGGAGGGCGTGGTTGCCCAGGATCATCAGCCGGGGGATGTGGTGCACCCAGCCCCGGTCGCGGACCTGCGCCAGGGTCGTCGAGAGGCAGCGGGCCCGGACGGCGCCGGCGTCCAGTTCGGCGAACCAGCCCGGCAGCGGCGCGTCGTGGCCCAGGGCGTTGGACTCGCGGTAGCGGGGGCCGAAGTGCCAGTAGAGGTTCCACATGTACTCGCGCCACCCGGCGACCTGCCGGACATAGCCCTCGACGGAGTTGAGCGGCGCGTCGCCCGCGCGGAAGGCGGCCTCGGCGGCCTCGACGCACTCGGCCGGGTCGAGCAGCCCGAGGTTGAGCGACGCTGACAGCAGGCTGTGGCTCATGGCCCAGTCCTCGGCCAGCACCGCGTCCTCCCACAGGCCGAAGGTGGGAAGGCGCTTCTCCACGAAGGCGCGGAGGGCGCGCCGGGCCTCGGCGCGGGCGGCCGGGAAGAGCCTCGGGCCGTCCCGGCCGACGAACGAGACGTCCCCGCTCCGCTCCCAGCGGTCCAGGTCGGCCCTGACCCGCTCGTCGATCTCGTCTTCGCGCGGGCGGTAGGGGGCGGGCACCGGCAGCCTCGCCTCGCCCTTGGGCGGGGGCTCGCGGTTCTCCCTGTCCAGGTTCCATTTCCCGCCCACGGGCTGGTCGCCGTCCATCAGCAGGTCGTGGTCCTGGCGCACCTGCCGGTAGAAGCCCTCCATCCGCAGCCGCCCGCCGGCGGACTCCGCCCACCGGCCGAACGCGTCCGGCTGGACGAGGAAACCGCGCGGCGGAAGGACCTCCACCTGCCGGAGGCCCCGCACGAAGGCGAGGGCCGCGTGGGACGTGGGGTGGTGGACGGTCACCGGGGCGCCGCCCACGGCTCGTTCCAAGCCGTCGCGGTACGTCTCCGCCTGGACGTAGCGGACGCGGTCCCCGAGTTCGGCCGCGCGGTGCCGCATCGCGGACAGGACCAGGTGCGCCTTGGCGCGGTGGAAGCGGCGCCGCCGGAAGACCGCCCGCGACTCGATCATGACGATCTCGGCGTCCGGCCGCAGGAAGTGCGGGCCCAGCTGGTCACCGAACAGCCAGTGGAAGCGGGCGGCCGAGCGGTCCTTCGAGCGGTCGTGGGCCACGCGGATCCTCCCCCTGGACGCCCGGACTCCCGCTCAGTGTGGTGCACGGCCCGTCGCGCACGAAGGCGGCGCGCGACGCCGTCCGTTACGGGCGGACTCACGAAGGTCCGGCGACCTGCGGACTTTCGTCCCTAATCGGACGCAGGCCCGCTGTACAGGCTGTCTACATGAAGCCGGACGAGACAATCGCCAGCGAGACCCTGCGTCGGCTCTGCTCCGAAGGGCCGGTGACCTCGGTCTACTTCAACCTGACCGCGCCTCCCGGGGAGGAGGACGCCGCGCTGCGCTGGGAACGCCTGGCCAGACGGCTCCGCGCGCAGGGGGCCGACGGCGCCGTCGTGGAGGCGCTGGGCCGGCTGGTCGCGAGGGCGGAGCCGGGGTCCGGAACGCTCGCCGCGTTCGCCTCCGACGGCGACCCGGAGCCCGTCGGGGTCGAGATGCCGGACGCGCGGCAGCCCGATCTCGCCGTCCGCGGGCCCGTGCCGCGGCTCCTGCCGCTGCTGGCGTGGCTCCAGGAGCGTCCGCCGTACGTGCTCACCCTGGTCGACCGCAAGGGCGCCGACATCGAGACGTGCCGGGGCGGGACGAGGACCGCGACCACGAGGACGATCGACGGCCCCGACGACGAGATCGTGCGCAACGCGCCGGGCGGCTGGTCCCAGTCGCGCCACCAGCACCGCGCCGAGGACTCCTGGGAGCACAACGCGACCAGGGTGGCGCACGCGCTCGCGGACGACCTCGCGGAGACCGGCGCCCACGTGCTGCTCGTCGGCGGCGACGTGCGCGCCGTGCAGTACCTCACCAAGCACCTTCCCGAGGGCGTCCGCCATGAGGTGTCCGTCGGCCACGTCTCCGGAGGGCGGAACCGGGACGGCGCGCGGCGGCGCCGCCAGACGCAGGTCCGGGACCACGTGACCCGGTGGGCGGACGACGAGACCCGCGGGCTGCTCGAACGGCTGGACGAGGCGCGGGGCCCGTCCGGCCTCGCGGTGGAGGGCGCGGCCGCCACCCTGCGGGCGCTGGCCCGCGGCCGGGTCGGCACGCTGCTGGTCGCCGACGACCCCGCCGACCGGCGGACGGCCTGGTTCGGCCCCGCGCCGACGCAGGTGTCCGACCGGCGGGCGACCTTCGCCGAGTCGGGCGGGGGGCCGGTGGAGCACGGCCGGCTGGCGGACGTCGCCGTCCGCGCCGCGGTGCTCACCGGAGCCGAGGTGCGCGTCCTCGATCCCGGGGCGCCGGACCTTCCCGCGCAGGGCATCGGCGCCCTGTGCCGCTATGCCTGAACTGCCGGGACCTCCGAGGCTCCGCGGCCAGGGTGAGGGGACGGATGTGCCATGCGCGTCAACGACGAGGTGGGAGCCCTCCTGGACGAGTACGCCGACCTGCTGGCGATCACCGGCGGGGAGGCGTTCAAGGTGCGCGTCTACCAGAAGGCGGCCCGGTGCTCGACACCGGGTGCCTGCACGGCCTGGCCGGCTTCGGAGCCAGGACCGAGGAGAACCTGCGGCACGGGATCGAGATCCTGGACAAGGCGGAGCAGCGGGTGCCGCTCGGGACGGCGATGGAGCTGGCCGAGACCATCGTCGCCGGCCTGGCGGCGGTCGCCGGCTGCGAGAGCTGCGCGTTCGCCGGGTCCTTGCGGCGCATGAAGGACACGGTCGGGGACATCGACGTGCTCGCCACGTCCGACCGCCCGGCGGAGCTGATGCGGTCCTTCACGGCGCTGCCGCTGGTCGAGCAGGTCATCGCGGCCGGGGACACCAAGACCTCCATCAGGACCGGCTCCGGCCTCCAGGTGGACCTGCGGGTGGTGCCGCCCGAGGACTGGGGCGCGGCCCTGCAGTACTTCACCGGATCCCGGGCGCACAACATCCGCACCCGGGAGATCGCCGTCCACGCCGGGCTCAAGCTGTCGGAGTACGGGCTGTTCGACGTCGAGAGCGGAGCCAAGATCGTGTCAGCGGCGGAAGAGGAGGTGTACGCCAGGCTCGGCCTGCCGTGGATCCCGCCGCCGCTGCGCGAGGACGGCGGGGAGATCGAGGCGGCGCTGCGCGGGGAGCTGCCCGACCTGGTCGCCGAGACCGACGTCCGCGGAGACCTGCACACCCACACCGACCTGTCCGACGGGCTGGCCGGCCTGCCGGACATGGTCGCCGCCGCGGCGGCGCGCGGGTACTCCTACTACGCCGTCACCGACCACGCGCCGGGCCTGGCCATGCAGCGGATGACCGACGAGAAGACGCTGGCGCAGCGCGAGGAGGTCCGCGCGCTGGACGGCCGGTGCGGCGGCATGCGGGTGCTGCACGGCACCGAGCTCAACATCGACCCCGACGGCGGCGTGGACTGGCCCGCCGGCTTCCTCGCCGGGTTCGACGTGTGCGTCGCCTCGGTCCACTCCCACTTCGACCAGCCGAGCGAGCGGATGACGCGGCGGCTGGTGCGCGCCTGCGAGAACCCCTTCGTCGACGTCCTCGGCCATCCCACCGCCCGGCAGATCGGCCGGCGCCCGCCGGTGGAGGCCGACTGGGACGAGGTGTTCGCCGCGTGCGCGCGCACCGGCACCGTCCTGGAGATCGACTCGTCTCCCGACCGGCTCGACCTGCCCGCCGAGCACGTCCGCCGCGCCCGCCGCCACGGCGTCAGGTTCGCCGTCGACACCGACGCCCACGCCGTCCCCCACCTGGCGCATCTGCGCTACGGCATCGGCACGGCGCAGCGCGGCTGGCTCACCGCGGGCGAGGTCGTCAACACCTGGCCCGCGGCCGAGCTGATCGCCTTCCTGCGGGCGCACCGCCCGTCCTCGTAGCCGCCGGACCTGCGGAAACACGTCCCACCTGGGGACCTTCGTCCCTGCCGCGGCGCGCTCGGGCGGCGGCACGCTGGAATGGTCCGTGTTCGCCGAGACCGCTCTGGAGCCGTTGCGATGACGTTCACAGGGATACAGGGGCTGGATCGGAGCATCGACACCACCAACCGGTGGATCGCCGATGTGGCCGAAGCGTTCGGTACCGAGGACCGCCGGTTCGCCTACCGGGCGCTCCGCGCCTGGATGCACACGCTGCGCGACCGGCTGACGGTCGAGTCGGCGGCGCATCTGGCCGCCCAGCTGCCGGAACTGCTGCGCGGGGTGTACTACGACGGGTGGAGCCCAGGCCACGTGCCCCGCAAGTACGACCTGCGCGAGGTCATCGTCCACTACGCCGAGCAGGCGCGCATCGGACGCGACGACGTGCCCAAGACGGCGGCGGTCGTCACCGAGGTCGTGTCCTCCAAGATGGCGCCGGGAGGCGTCGAGCAGGCGCTGTGGAAGCTGCCCGAGGAACTCCGCAGGCTGTTCCAGCCGGGCGGCGAGCCCGAGGAGCGCGCCGCGGCACGTTCCGGGGCCCGCGCGTCGGCGCCCCGGGCGGTCATGTGAGGCCGGTCAGCGCAGGGAGGCGAGGAACCAGTCCCTGGCGTGCGCGGTCACTGCCTGGAGGGCGCCCGGCTCCTCGAACAGGTGGGTGGCGCCCGGCACGACCGTCAGCCGGTTCTGGCAGCGCATGCGCCGCTGGGCCCGCTGGTTGAGGCCGAGCACCTGCCGGTCCTCACCGCCCACGATCAGCAGCGTGGGGGCGCGGACGTCGCGGAGGCGGCGTTCGGCCAGGTCCGGGCGCCCGCCGCGGGAGACGACGGCGAAGACGTCGGCGCCGGGCTCGGCGGCGGCCCACAGCGCCGCCGCCGCGCCGGTGCTCGCGCCGAAGTAGCCGACGCGGGCGCCGGCGGTCTCCGGCCGGTCGCGGAGCCAGCCGGTGGCGGCGACGAGCCGGGCGGCGAGCATGCCGATGTCGAAGACGTTGCCGCGGTCGAGCTCCTCCCCGCCGGTCAGCAGATCGAACAGCAGCGTGCCGAGGCCCGCCCGGTTGAGCCCGGAGGCGACCAGCCGGTTCCGCGGACTGTGCCTGCTGCTCCCGCTGCCGTGCGCGAACGCCACCACGCCCCCGGCCCCCTCGGGGACGGTGAGATGCCCGGTGAGCTCCACGAACCCGCCGTCGATCCACACCTCCTCGTCGACGGCCGGCGGATCGTCCGCATCAGGATCGGATGCCCGGGACGAGCCGGTGCCTCCACCAGGCTCGGCGCCGCCGCCGGGGTTGGTCGCCCCGCCCGGATGGACGGCCCCGCCAGCGTCGGCGGCTCCGCCTGAGCCGGCGGCTCCGTACGGGCTGACCCAGCCGAGTTCCGAGGCTGCCCCGGGGTTGGTGGCTCCGCCGGGGTGGGAGGCACCGGAGGGGTTCGCGGTTCCGGGAGGCTCGGCGGTTCCGGCCGGGTCGGAGTCGTTCCGGGCGTTGGGCGGCGGCGTCGCGGCGCGTTCCAGGAGCTCGACCACCTCGCCGTCGGACGTCTGGCCGAACTCGCGGTACCACTGGCCGACGGCGTGGAAGAGGTCCGGCTCCAGGAGGCACACCACGTCGTCGGCGACCCGGCGCAGGCCGGCGAGGGTGTCGGGTGAGCCGACGGGGACCGCCAGGACCACGCGGCGGGCGCCCTGGGCGCGGGCGACCTGGCAGGCGGCGCGCGCGGTGGCGCCGGTGGCGACGCCGTCGTCCACGACGACGGCCGTGCGGCCGCTCACCTCGGCACGGGGGCGGCCGCGGCGGAAGCGTTCGACGCGGACGTCCAGTTCGGCCTGCTCGCGCCGTCGCGCGTCGGCCAGGTCGGCCTCGCCGAGGCCCGTGAGACGGACGATCTCGTCGTTGACGATCAGAACGCCGCCCTCACCGATGGCGCCCATGGCCAGCTCGGGCTGGAACGGCACGCCCAGCTTGCGGACGACGATCACGTCCAGCGGCGCGCGCAGCCCCCGGGCGACCTCGAACGCGACGGGCACCCCGCCGCGCGGCAGCCCCAGCACGACGGCGTCCGAGTCGCGCAGATCGTCCAGCCGCTCGGCCAGGCGCCGTCCGGCGTCGGCGCGGTCGTCGAAGTCCAGCATCGTCACCTCCCGGGTTCGGGTGCGGGCACCACCGCCACCGGGCAGCGGGCCTCGTGGAGCGCGACCTGGGGCACCGGTCCCAGGAGCATCGGGGGCGGCGAGCCGATCCCCCGGACGCCGACGACCAGCATGGCGGCGCCGTGGGTGGCGCTGACCAGGGCCCGCCGCGGGGAGTCCAGGACGAACCTGGTCTCGATCAGCACCTCGGGGTGCCCGGCCCGCCACGGCGCGACGGCCCGCTCGAAGCGCGCGATCGCCTCGTGCCTGATGGCCTGCGGATCGATGAAGGGCACCCGGTCGGGTCCGGGCAGGGTGGCCGGGTCCCACCAGGAGCAGACCGCCGTCACCGGGTCGTGGTGCAGCGCGGCCTCCTCGACGGCGAAGCCGAGCGCAGCGTCGCCGGCCGGCGAACCGTCCACGCCTGCCACGATCCGTCCGCCGTCCAGCCGCGCGGGCGAACGCACGACGACGACCGGGCAGGACGCCTGGGCCGCCACCTGGACCGCGGTGGAGCCCACCGGGAGCCCCTGGAACCCGCCGTGGCCGCGCGAGCCGACCACGACGATGACGGCGCCGCGGGACGCCCTCAGCAGCGCGCCCGCGGCCGACCCCTGCTCCAGGCACCAGCGGACCTCCAGGTCGCCGGCGAAGGCGCGGGCCTTGCGCACGCCCTCGTCGGCCACGATCGCGCCCTCGCTCCGGACGACCTCCAGGGTCTCCTCGTCCGCCGGACGCATCGGGTAGGGCCAGTGCCACACATGGCAGACGGTGAGGGCGAGGCCGCGGAGCCGGGCCTCTCCCGCCGCCCACCGGAGCGCGTGCTCCGCGGCGGGCGACCCGTCGTAGCCGATCAGGATGGAGCGCATCCGGTTGTGGTCCTCCATCGACCGTCTCCCTCCTCTACCGCGAGGGTGTTTCCATCCTCACCGAACGGAAACGCCCAGGTAGAAGCGGTTTCGGAGGTCGCGATGGCGGCGCGCTGGGAGTTCTGGATCGATCGCGGCGGCACGTTCACCGACGTGGTCGCCCGGCGGCCGGACGGCGCGCTCGTCACCCACAAGCTCCTCTCCGAGGACAGGGACCGCTACCAGGACGCCGCCGTCGCCGGCATCAGGCACCTCCTCGGGGTCGCGCCCGGCGCGCGCGTCCCGGCGGAGCTGATCGCGGGCGTGCGGCTCGGCACGACGGTGGCGACGAACGCCCTGCTCGAACGGACGGGCGAGCCGACCGTCCTGGTCATCACCGAGGGCTTCCGCGACGCGCTGCGGATCGCCTACCAGAACCGGCCGCGCATCTTCGCCCGGGAGATCATCCTGCCCGAGCTCCTCTACGCGCGGGTCATCGAGGCGAGGGAGCGGATCGACGCGCACGGGCGGGTCCTGGTGCCGCTGGACGAGGCCGCGGTCGAGCGCGAGCTGCGCGCCGCCTACGACGACGGGTTCCGTTCGGTCGCGATCGTGTCGATGCACGCCTACCGGCAGCCCCTCCACGAGATCGCCATCGGGCTGATCGCGCGCCGGATCGGCTTCCCCCAGGTCTCGGAGTCGCACGCGACGAGCCCGCTGATGAAGCTGGTCTCGCGCGGCGACACCACCGTCGTCGACGCCTACCTCTCCCCCATCCTGCGCCGGTACGTGGACCAGGTGTCCGCGGAGCTGGAGGGCGCACCGATCATGTTCATGCGGTCCAGCGGCGGGCTCACGGAGGCGCACGCGTTCCGCGGCAAGGACTCGATCCTGTCGGGTCCGGCGGGCGGCATCGTCGGCATGGCGCGCACGTCGGCCGCGGCGGGCTTCCACCGCGTCATCGGCTTCGACATGGGCGGCACGTCCACCGACGTCTCGCACTACGCGGGCGAGTTCGAGCGCCGGTACGAGACGCAGGTGGCGGGGGTGCGGATACGGGCGCCGATGCTGAGCATCCACACGGTCGCGGCCGGCGGCGGCTCGGTGCTGCGCTTCGACGGCGGCCGGTACCGGGTGGGCCCCGACTCCGCAGGCGCCGACCCCGGGCCCGCCTGCTACCGGCGCGGCGGCCCGCTCACCGTCACCGACGCCAACGTGATGCTGGGACGGATCCGGCCCGAGCACTTCCCGCGCGTCTTCGGCCCGGACGGCGACCGGCCCCTCGACGCCGCGGTCGTGCGGGACCGCTTCGCCGCCCTGGCCGGCGGGATCGGCGACGGCCGCCCGCCCGAGGACGTCGCCGCCGGGTTCCTGCGCATCGCGGTCGCGAACATGGCCAACGCCATCAAGAAGATCTCCGTCCAGCGCGGCTACGACGTCACCGGGTACGTGCTGGCCACCTTCGGCGGGGCGGGCGGCCAGCACGCCTGCGCGGTCGCCGACGCCCTCGGCATGCGCCGGGTGCTCGTCCATCCGCTGGCGGGGGTGCTGTCGGCGTACGGGATGGGCCTGGCCGACGTCACGGCCATGCGGGAGCACGCGGTGGAGGAGCCGCTGGGCGAGGACCTGCTGCCCGAGCTGGACGCGATCCTCGGGAGCCTGGAGCGCGACGCGCGCGATGAGCTGCGGGGCGAGGGGACGGACGCCGGGCACGTGGCCCACCGCGCCCACCTGCGCTACGCGGGCACCGACACCGCCCTGCCGGTGCGGGCCGGGACGGTGGAGGCGATGGTCGCCGAGTTCGAGGAGGTCTACCGGCGCCGCTTCTCCTTCCTCATGCGCGACAAGCCGATCGTCGTGGAGGCCGTGTCGGTCGAGGCGGTGAGCGACGGCGACCGGGCGGCCGAGACGCCGGTCGCCGGGGCCGGCGAAGGTCCGGCCGAGGCGGAGCGCGTCCCGATGCACGTCGACGGCGCGTGGCGCGACGTCGACCTGTACCGGCGGGAGCGGCTGCGGCCCGGCGACGCGGTCCGGGGCCCGGCGATCATCGTGGAGGCCAACGCCACGACGGTCGTCGACCCGGGGTGGCGGGCCGCGGTGAACGACCTCGGGCACCTGCTCCTGGACCGGGTGGCGGCCCGGCCCGGCGGGCGCGCCGTCGGCACCGGGGCCGACCCCGTCATGCTGGAGATCTTCAACAGCCTGTTCATGTCGATCGCGGAGCAGATGGGCGTCCGGCTGCGCGCCACCGCGCACTCGGTCAACATCAAGGAGCGGCTGGACTTCTCCTGCGCGGTCTTCGACGCGGGCGGGGGGCTCATCGCCAACGCGCCGCACATCCCCGTCCACCTCGGCTCGATGGGGGCGTCCATCAGGGAGCTCGTCGAGCGCCGCCGCGCCGCCGGGGGCATGCGTCCGGGCGAGGTCTACGTGCTCAACGACCCCTACCACGGCGGCACCCACCTGCCGGACGTCACCGTCGTCACGCCGGTCTTCCTCGGGGACGTCGAGTCCGGGGCGGCCGCGGACGAGGCCGCCGAGATCTCCTTCTTCGTCGCGTCCCGGGGCCACCACGCCGAGATCGGCGGCATCACGCCGGGATCGATGCCGGCCTTCAGCACGCGGGTGGAGGAGGAGGGCGTCCTGATCGACAACTGGCTGCTGGTCGAGGGCGGCCGGCTGCGGGAGGACGCGACGGTCGGGCTGCTGACCTCGGCGCCCCACCCGTCCCGCAACCCGCTCGACAACCTCGCCGACCTGCGCGCCCAGATCGCCGCCAACGAGAAGGGCGTCGGCGAGCTGCGCGACATGGTCCGCCACTTCGGCCTGGACGTCGTGCACGCCTACATGCGCCACGTCCAGGACAACGCGGAGGAGGCGGTCCGACAGGTGATCACCGCGCTGCGGGACGGCTCGTGCGCCTACGAGCTGGACGACGGCGCGGTGATCGAGGTCGCGGTCCGGGTCGACCGCGGCGCGCGGACGGCGGAGATCGACTTCACTGGCACCTCGCCCCAGTCGGCGGGGAACGCCAACGCGCCCTCGTCGGTGGCGATGGCCGCGGTGCTGTACGTGTTCCGCACGCTGGTGGCCGAGGACATCCCGCTGAACGCGGGGTGCCTCACGCCGCTGCGCGTCACGATCCCGCCGGGCTCGATGCTCGCGCCGCGGTATCCGGCGGCCGTGGCGGCGGGCAACGTCGAGACCTCCCAGGCCGTGACCGGCGCCCTGTACGCCGCGCTGGGGGTGATGGCCGAGGGCTCCGGCACGATGAACAACGTCACCTTCGGCAACGAGCGCCACCAGTACTACGAGACGGTGGCCGGCGGGTCCGGCGCCGGCGACGGCTTCGACGGCGCCGACGTCGTCCAGACCCACATGACCAACTCCCGGCTCACCGACCCCGAGGTGCTGGAGTGGCGCTACCCCGTCCTGCTGGAGGGCTTCGAGATCCGGCGCGGGAGCGGCGGCGCGGGGCGGTGGCACGGCGGCGACGGCGGACGGCGGCGCATCCGCTTCCTCGAACCGATGACGGTCACCACGCTGTGCAGCCACCGGCGGGTCCCGCCGTACGGGATGGCCGGCGGCGGGCCTGGCGCGCTGGGCCGGCAGTGGGTCCAGCGCGCCGACGGCTCCGTGGCGGCGATGGAAGGCCGCGACTCCCTGCACGTCGGCGCCGGGGACGTCTTCGTCATCGAGACGCCCGGCGGCGGCGGCTACGGCGCGGCGTGAGCCCTCGCGGAGCAGTATTCGGCGGTCACCGCCTGCTCGGTGAGCCGGACCTGGTTGACGGCGTCGGTGGTGAAGACGAACGACATCGAGTGCCGGCCGCCTCGCGTGCTGCCCGTCCAGGTCTCCCAGCCGTCTAGCGTGCCGCCGTTGCCGTACACCTTCACGCCGCACGGCGGCGTGGCGATGACCGCCCCGAGTCCGTAGCGGAACATGTCGCTGCCGGGGTAGGGCTGCGACCCGGGGACGGGACGCAGCATCGCCCGCAGGAGCCGTCCGGGCAGGAGCCGTCCGCCGAGCAGGGCGGAGTCGAACCGGTCGAGGTCGCCCACCGTGGAGATCATGTCGCCCGTGGCGCGCGCGAAGGTGGTGTTGACCTCGGTGGTGTCCCTCAGCTCCGCCGGGTCGTCCGCCACGGGCGTGTACCCGTGCAGGTGCGGGCCGCGGATCCGCGGGTTCGTGCCCGGGAAGTAGGTACTGCGCAGGTGCAGCGGACGGATGATCCGCCTGTTGATCTCGCGGACGTACGTCCGCCGGGTGACGCGCTGGATGATCATGCCGAGCAGCACGTAGTTGGTGTCGGAGTAGTGCCAGGAGGTCCCGGGCGGGAAGTCGGGCGGGAGCTCCAGCCCCGCCTCCGCCAGTTCGCGCAGGGTGAAGTCGTGCCGCGGGTCGGTGACCGCGATCTCCTCGATGCGGGGGTTGTCGGTGTAGTCGGCGATGCCGCTCGTGTGGTCGAGCAGCATCCGCACAGTGATCTTGTCGCCCTGGTAGCCGTTGCCCTCGACGACGCCGGGGATCACCTGGTCGACGGTGTCGCTCAGGCGCAGCCGCCGTTCGGCGACGAGCTGCAGCACCACGGTCGCCACGAAGATCTTGGTGATGCTGCCGACCCGGAACTTCATGTACGCCCGCGGCGGGCGCCGGGTCGTGAGGTCGGCCACCCCGCTGGAGAGGTTCAGGATCCGGTGCGGCGTGCGCGACTGCGCGAGCGCGCCCGGGGCCCCCTCCCGCACGGCCTCGTCCAGAACGGCCTGGAGGGCCCTACCTGACCCGCCGCCACCGGTCTCGCCCGTCGGCCGGACCGCCGCCGCGTTGCCGGCGGCGCTCACCGCGACCGTGAGGGCCAGGGCGGCGGAGGCGATGCTCCCGGCACGCGTGCATGTCCTTAGAGTCATCATGTTGTCACTCTAAGTGATGACATGGTGACCTGCCGTGCGCGGAGTGACCGCGGATTCCCCTCCGGACCCGGCGTCGGCGGAAGGCCCGCAGATTAGGGATATGGGCCGGATAAACGCCATTCGACCGACCTCGATGCAAGGTTTACCTTTTCCGGGCGGTGACCAGAGATCACGAATGGAAAGATCACCTCAGGCCGCACATCGTGGGGCCCGCATCGTTCCACCTTTTGCGAGGTCGGCAGATATGTTAATTCTCCGCGCCGGTAAACTCCCGGCATTCGTCGCCGCGCTGGCGCTCGGCGTGGGCTCGCTCACGCCGTCGCCCGCGTCCGCCCGGCCGTCCGTCCCCGGGAACGAGCGGGCGGTGGTGCGGGCGCTCGACCGGGGCGCGCATCCCCTGCTGACCACCGAACCGACCGACGACACGCGCGACCTGCACGCGCTCGGCCGGATGATCGGCGACACCCCCGTGGTGGGGCTGGGCGAGGCCACCCACGGAACGCACGAGTTCTTCAGCCTCAAGCAACGCGTCTTCGAATACCTGGTCAAGGAAAAGGGATTCACGACGTTCATGCTGGAGCTGAACTGGGGCACCGGGCTCCGGCTCAACGAGTACGTCCTGCGCGGCAAGGGCGATCCGGCCGCGATCATGCGGCAGGAGTTCCAGCAGAACTACCGCCTGTTCGCCAACGAGGACTACCTGCGGCTCATCAGGTGGATGCGGCACTACAACACCGAGCACCCGAAGCGGCCCGTGCGGTTCATGGGCGACGACGTCTACTTCACGAACATCGTGATCTTCCAGGAGATCTTCCGGTACGTGCGCGAGCGCGGCCGCCCCGATCTCATCCCGAAGCTCAGGGCCCTCTACGACGGGCTGATCCCGACCACCGACCTCAACACCTGGGAGCGGCGGTACGACGCCAAGCCCAGGCGGGAGCGCCTGAGGGTGCAGCGCCAGGCGGCGCAGGCCCTGCGGCTGGTCGAGAGCCTGCGCCGGGGCGCGCCCCGGGAGGCCGCGGAATGGGCCGAGCAGCAGGCGAACGTCGCGTTCTGGATCGCCAAGACGCACGCCGCCGAGGACTTCTCGGGACCGCGCGACGAGGCCATGGCGCTGAACACCGTGTGGTGGTACCGCCATATGAAGAGCAAGACCCTGCTCTCCGCCCACAACGCCCATGTCGGGTACCTGGGAGAGTTCCCGCCGCACACGTTCAAGCGGCAGGGAACCTGGCTGCGCCAGATCCTCGGCTCCCGCTACCTCGCCATCGGCGGCAGCTTCTACAAGGGGACGTTCACGGCGCTCGACGAGAACACCGGTTACATCCGGAGGTTCACCGTGGGCCCGCCGCCGCCGATCAACGCCGAGCAGGTGCTGAACCGCGTGCCCTTCCCCAAGTACTACCTCGACATGCGCACCGTGGACCAGCCGGCGCGCTCGTGGCTGAGGCAGGAGCACCAGGTCCGGTACATCACGGCGGTGTACTCGCCGACGGCCGTGGAGGAGAACGACATCACGCAGTCGTTGGGGCTCACCTACGGCCTCCTGGTGGAGCTGCGCGACACCACACCGTCCAACCTGATCCCGGGGATCCCGCTCGGGCCGGGTCACTAGGGTCCGCGGGCGGGCCGGGTCCCGCGGGGCCCGGCCCGCCCGGCGTCTGTGCGGGCCCCCGGCGAGGGACCCGGCGCCTCACCCGCGCATCAGCAGGGCCTCCAGGGACCGCCCGTGGTGCAGGCGGGCGACGGCGTCGGCGATCAGGGGGCCCACGGACCGCACCCGGAGCGGCGCCGCCCGCGCCCCGCCCGCCGGGAGCGTGTCGGTGACCAGCAGGCACCGGATCGGGAGCCGGCCGAGCCGGTCCCACGCGGCCTCCACGAGCGGCCCGTGCGCCGCGGCCACGGCGATGTCGGGCGCGGCGCCGTGCGCCAGCAGGACGCGCACGGCCGCCTCGATCGTCCCGCCGGTGCTGATCATGTCGTCCACGATGACCGCGGGCCGGCCCTCCACGTCGCCGACCAGTTCCTCCGCGTGGACGCTCTCGCCGCTCAGCCGCGTCTTGCGCACCACGGCGACCGGACGCCCCAGCAGCCGCGCGTAGTGCTCGGCCGGCTTGACCGCGCCGAGGTCGGGCGCCACGAGCACGGCCTCGTCCGGCGTCAGCTCCGCCAGCCCGTCCGCCAGGAGCGGGACGGCCGTCAGCATCTCCACCGGAACCGGGCTCATGGCCTCCAGGGCGACGGTGTGCGGCTCCACCACGACGAGCCGGTCCGCCCCGGCCGAGGCCAGCGCGCCGAGCGCCACCCTGGCGCCCACCGCCTGCCCCGCCCGGCCCCGGCGGTCCTGCCGGGCGTACCCGAAGTACGGGACGACCGCGGTGACCGCCCCGGCGCCGGCCCGGCGGCACGCGTCAACGAGAAGCAGCAGCTCGACCAGATGGTCGTCGACGGCGGGGCCGGTGGGCTGCACCACGTAGACGTCCCCGCCCTGGACGCCGTGCACGACCGGCCGCAGCTCGCCGTCCGGGAACCTCTCCACGTCGCAGGGCGCCGGGCGGAGGCCCAGCACGGCCGCGACGGCGGCGGCGAGGCCCGGATGGGCCGTCCCCGCCACGATCCGGGTCGGCATCGTGCTCCTGTCGGACATCGCCCTCCCGTCGGACATCGCCCTCCCGTCGTCGGCCGCTCGTCCCGGTTCTTCCCCTCCCTCGACCGGATAGCCCAACTCACCACATACCGGCCGACCTGCAGGAATATGGACCTTTGGCCCTGGTGGCGTCCCGAGGCCCCCTCGCACGATGGAATCGACGCGACGTGAGGGGGACACGATGCGAGCCAGCGAAGGCGACCGGTTGATCGTTCACGGACACCACGTGGGCGAGGCGGCCCGCAGGGCCGAGATCCTCGAAGTGCACGGGCGGGACGGGGAGCCGCCCTACCTGGTGCGGTGGGACGACGGCCACGAGAGCACGTTCTTCCCGTCCTCGGACTCCACCATCGAGCACCAGCCGGCCGAGTGGGCGAAGCGCTAGAACGACGGGGGGACGCCATGGACGGGGCGACGACCGCTCCCGAGGTGACCGTGGAACGCCGGGGAAAGGTGCCGGAGGGCGCCGCCGACTACGCGCGCTCCAAGGTGAGCGCCGTGTTCCGGCACGCGCCGGAGCCGGTGCTGTTCGCGCGCGTGAAGCTGATCATGTCGCCGGAACCGGCGGGGCCGCGTCCGGCGACGGCCCAGGCCAACCTGGACCTCAACGGGCGGCTGGTCCGGGCGCAGGTGGCGGCGCCGAGCATGACCGAGGCCGTCGACCGGCTCCGCGACCGGCTGCTGAACCGGCTCGACCGGATCTCCCGGCACTGGGAGGCCCGCCGCGGCGCCTACCCCACGAGCCCTGCGACGGGCCCGCACGAGTGGCGCCACGGCGCCGAGCCGACGCACCGTCCGGACTACTACCCGCGGCCCCCGGAGGAGCGGGAGGTGATCCGGCACAAGTCGTTCACGCTGACCGCGGAGACGCCCGACGAGGCGGCCTTCGACATGGAGGTGCTCGACTACGGGTTCCTGCTGTTCACCGACATCGAGACCGGCGAGGACAGCGTGATCTACCCCGCCGACCACGGCTACCGGCTGGCGCAGGCGACGCCGCGCGAGCGGACGGGCGCGCCCCGCGCCATCCCGCTGACGATCAGCCCGCGCCCCGCGCCCACGCTGACCGCCGAGGGGGCGATCGAGCATCTGGAGGCGACCGGCCGGCGCTGGGTGTTCTTCCGCGACGCCGAGACCGGGCGGGGCAACGTCCTCTACCACCGCTACGACGGGCACTACGGCCTGATCGTCCCCGCGTAGCGCGGGCGCCCACCAGGTGGCCGGAAATCCCCCGCCATCGGGTCTTGCGGCGCCCACCACCCCTGCCTACTATCCAGTAACCAAAATCTGAATACGGTGATGTTCGAATTTGGGCGGATTCCTCAGCGGCCCGCAAGGCACGCGGAAGAGTTCCGCACCCCCGCCCCTCTGGGCTACCCCCACCCCCCGGGAGAGCAAGCATGCACGCTGCGACCACCCCCGCCCGCCCCAGACCGCACCGTCGCCTGCGGAGCATCGCCGCCGCGGCCGTCCTGGCCGCCGGCGCCCTCGCCCCCGCCGCCGGCGCGACCGCCGCGCACGCCGCCGCCCCCCTGCGCGAGGTGATGTTCGTCGGCAACAACTGGGAGGGCACCGCCGACGTCATCAAGTCCAGCGGCGACTTCGCCAGGATCGGCCGGGTGAACGTCGTCCCCGACAAGAGCCAGCGCCTCACCGCGATCTACCTCAACCCGATCAACCTGGCCGTCTTCCTGGGCATCCGGGCCACCGCCGGCGAGGGCCACGACCAGCTCGTCGACGACCTGTACTCCACCCCCGACGGTTCCGCCCTGGTCGCCTCGCGGCCCAGCTTCGGCGACGTCGTCTCCATCGACCTGACCACGGGGAAGGTCCGGTGGCGCTTCGCCGTCTCCGGCTACCGCGCCGACCACATGTCGGTCTCCCCCGACGGCACCAAGGTCGCGGTGTCGGCCTCGCTCGGCAAGGTCGTCCACGTCCTGGACATCACCACCGGCAAGCAGCTCGGCTCGTTCGCCACCGGCGACAAGCCCCACGAGAACATCTTCACCAGGGACGGCCGGTACATCCTCAACATGTCCATCGGGAACGTCGAGACCGACCTCGACGACCCGTCCCAGGACTGGACCAAGGGCGACCGGCACATCACCGTCGCCGACGCCTCCACCTACAAGGTCGTCAAGACCATCGACATGCGCTCGCGCCTGGACGCCTTCGGCCGCGAGGACCTCTCGAACGCGATCCGGCCCGCGGTGCTGTCCCCCGACGAGTCGAAGCTGTACTTCCAGGTCTCGTTCTTCAACGGCCTCGTGGAGTACGACATGGCCACCGACAAGATCACGCGCGTGAAGACCCTGCCGAAGAACCCGGCGACCAGCGACGACCGCACCACCTTCGTCAACGACTCCCGCCACCACGGCCTGTCGATGAGCCCCGACGGGAGCAGGCTCTGCGTCGCCGGGACCATGGACGACTACGCCACCGTCGTCAACCGCTCCACCCTCCAGGAAGGCCCCCTCGTCACCGCGTCCAAGCCGTACTGGGCCACCGTCAGCGGCGACGGCCGCGCCTGCGTCATCTCCGAGAGCGGCGCCGACCAGGTCACCGCCATCGACTTCGGCACCGGCCAGAAGATCACCTCGGTCCCCGTCGGCGACCACCCGCAGCGCGTCCGCCTGGCCCGCATCCCGTCCACCTGGACCGGCACCACCGGCTGACCCCACCCCGGCCCGCCCTGCAAGGGCGGGCCGGTCGCGGAGGCCGGGGTGCCCGGTGTGGCGGGAGGCGGTCAGGACGCCCGGGCGACGGCGTGCCCCTGCAGGATGGCCGTGAAGCGCTCGTCGGCGCGGTCGAGCTGGCCGGTGATGTGCTGTTTGATCCGCTCCTTGAGCGGGGTGTCGGGGCGGTTGATCAGGTCCTTGAGCTCCGGGACCAGCGGGCGGTACTTGCGGGCCAGCTTGCGGAGCTTGGGGCCGGTGGTGTGGATCAGGCCGACGCCGTTGTCGGTGAAGTCGGAGACCTTGATGATGCGGGCGGCCGGGTGGCGTTCCAGGCTCTCGACGACGTGGGCGCGGTACTGGGCGTGGACGTCCCCGCCGCGGTCGTAGACGGGGTTGGTCACGGCGCCGACGAGTTCGGCGACGCGCGGACCGAACTCGGCGGACAGGACGCCGAGCGCGGCCTCCGCCGGGTCGGCGTGGCCGTCTCCCGCCAGGTCGGCGGGGTGGTCCTCGACGGAGTCGTGCATGAGCGCGGCGACGAGGAGGTCCGCGTCGTCCGTCTCGTAATGGCACATGATGCGCAGCGTCACCCGGAGCAGGTGGTTGACCACGGGCTCGCGGACGCGGCGGTCCTGCCGGTGCAGGTCGCCGGCCAGCGCGAGCGCCGTGCTCAGCCGCCGCCAGTCGGGTTCCCGGAACCGCAGGATCTCGCGGGAGAACCGGTCGCGGAGTCCGGCCTCGCCGTACACCTCGGTGATCGTGTGGAGCGGAAGAGTCTGCAGATAGCTGGGCACCGTGTTCCCCTCTCGCGGGAGGTGCGCCCGTCCGCGGGCCGGAGGGGCGTTCCCGCGTACCGGTCCGACGCCGTACGCGATCATCCGGTTCCGTCGTTCTCGCAGGTCGCGGGCAGTCGCCCCCGACCGGTCGAAAGAATTATCGAGTCGAGCGATGAGTTCTCCGGGCGGCGCGGGTCTACCCCGGCATGACGACGATGCGAGAGCACGCAAGCGGCGGGCTGCCGGAGACCGCGCCCGGCCGTTCCCGGACGCCCGCCGTGATCCGGCTGCTGGTGCTGGCCACCTTCGTGGTGATCCTCAACGAGACGGTCATGATCAACGCGATCCCGCGGCTGATGGCGGACATGGACGTCACCGAGCAGGCGGCGCAGTGGCTCTCGACCGCCTTCATGCTGACCATGGCCGCGGTGATCCCGGTGACGGGGTGGTTCCTGCAGCGGGTCACCACCCGCCGCGCCTACGCCACCGCGATGGGCGTCTTCCTCGCCGGGACGGCGCTGGCCTCGGTCGCGCCGGTGTTCGAGGTGCTGCTGCTCGCGCGGGTCGTCCAGGCGACCGGCACGGCGGTGATGATGCCGCTGCTGATGACGACGCTGATGACCGTGGTGCCCGAGGAGGACCGCGGCCGCGTGATGGGCAACGTGACCATGGCGATCTCGGTCGCGCCGGCGATGGGCCCGGCGGTGTCGGGCCTGATCCTGCAGCTCGGCTCGTGGCGGCTGCTGTTCGCGGCGGTGCTGCCGGTCGCGGCGCTGATCGCCTGGCGCGGCCTGGCGCGGCTGGAGAACGTCGGGGAGCCGCAGGCCGGCACCATCGACTGGTTCAGCGTCGCGGCCGCCGCCCTCGGGTTCGGCTCCCTGGTGTACGGGCTGAGCAGGTTCGGGCAGGGCGGCGCGCTGGTCCCGGCGTCGATCGTCGCGTTCGGGGCGGTCGCGATCGCGGTGTTCGCCTTCCGCCAGCTCCGGTTGCAGCGCCGCGACGTCCCCCTGCTGGACCTGCGCGTCCTGCGGCACCCCGTCTACGCCCTCTCGCTGCTGCTGATGGCCCTGGGCTTCATGGCGATGATGGGGTCGATGATCCTGCTGCCGATCTACCTGCAGAACCTGCGCGGCCTCACGCCGCTGGAGACGGGCCTGCTGATGATGCCCGGCGGGCTGGCGATGGGGCTGCTCGGCCCGGCGGTGGGCCGGCTCTTCGACCGCTTCGGCGGGCGGGTTCTGATCATCCCCGGGGCGGTGGGCATCGTGCTCGCCCTGGGCGGGTTCACCCAGATCTCGGCGACGATGCCGTACTGGCAGGTGCTCGGCCTGCACTCGCTGCTCATGGTGTCGCTGGCGGCGGCGTTCACGCCGGTGTTCACCCTCGGCCTCGGGGCGCTTCCCGCCCCGCTCTACTCGCACGGCAGCTCGATGCTGGGCACCCTCCAGCAGGTCTCCGCGGCCTTCGGCACGGCACTGGTGGTGACCGTGATGGCGGGGCGCGCCGAGAGCCGGATGGCCGACGGGGTCGCCGCCGCGCTCGCCCAGCTCGACGGGATGCGGCTGGCGTTCGTCATCAGCGCCGCACTGTCCCTGGCGATGGTGGGGGTCGCGTTCCTGCTGCCCAAGCGGGTGAAGGCGCCCGAGGCGCCGGAAGCGCCGGAAGCCGCCGACCGCGTCCTGGAGCCCGCCGCCCTCTGAGCGGGTGGCGCCTGCGCGACGGACAACGCCTGCCGAACGGGCCGATGGTGAGCCTTGCTCTCGCCTCGGCCCGTTCGGCGTGGGGCCGCCTTACAGGTAGTGGCGCAGGACCAGGTCGGCGGGATAGGGGTCCAGGTAGGTCTGCTGGGTCAGGTAGTCGAGGCCCTCGCCCATGGCGTGGTGGCGCAGGAGGGCGATGGGGACGCTGAGGGGCGCCTGTCCCCGGCGGTACGTGTCGATGGCGGCCAGGAGGTCGTGGCGGCGGGTGTCGTCGAGGTGGTCGCTGAGCATCCCGAAGACGTGCTGGAGCGCGTTCATGTGACGGCCGCGCTTGGGACGGACGGCGAACGCCGCGCTGAACGCGTGCCGGTACTCGGCCTCCAGCTCGTCGCGCGAACGGGTCCCCGCCTGGGCGACGATCCGTCCGAGCGCCTGGTAGGCGGACGGGTCGTGGGCGAGGATCTGGAGCTTGTGGCGGCTGTGGAAGGCGACGAGGTCGCGGGGCCGCCAGTCCGCGCCGAAGAGCTCGCGGAGCCTGGCGTGCGCGAAGATCCGCTCGATGAAGTGCTCGCGCAGGACGGGGTCGCGCAGCCGGCCGTCCTCCTCGGCGGGCAGGTCCGGGAGCGCCTCGCGGACGAGGTCGGCGAACACCCCGCGGCCCCGGCGGTCGACGGGCTGGTCGTCGGTGCGCTCACCGGGCTTGCCGGAGGAGTAGCGCGGCAGGCGGAACAGCCCGCAGGAGGGCGAGCGCGACTTCAGCACGTAGCCGTCCAGGACCTCCAGCTGGGGGACGCGGGTCTCGGCGAGCGCGGTCATCGCCGCGGTGTGGTCGGCGGAGCCGTCCTTGGCGACGAGGTGCCCGTCGGTGAGAAGCCGCAGCGTGGGACGCGGGGTGCCGAGGCCGATCTCCATCTCCGGGCAGACCGGGACCCAGTCGACGTGCGGGTCCAGGACGTCGGTGAGGAACCGGTCGCGGCTGTGGCCGCCGTTGTAGCGGACCGGGGCGCCCATCAGGCAGCTCGACACCGCGAGGCGGGGGCGCGGGTACGGGCCGGCGGCGGTCACAGGAGCTCTCGCATCCGGCGCAGGCCGCGGGCCGTGCGCGCCTTGACGGTGCCCAGCGGGACGGCCAGCCGGTCGGCGATCTCCGTCTGCGTCAGCTGCCCGAAGTGGGCCATCACGATCGCCTGCCGCTGCGGCAGCGGCAGGACCGCGAGGGCGTCCCGGACGTCGCAGGCGGTCTCCACGGACGGCGAGGCGTCGGGCGTCCGCGCGGCCGGCAGCTCCGCGTGGTCCTCCAGGGGGAGCGTCCGGCGGTAGTGGCGGGCCTCGGCGCGGAGCTGGTCGATGGCGCGCCTGCGGGCGATGGCGAGGACCCAGGGCTCCAGGGCGCGCGCGGTGTCGAAGCGGCGGCGCGACCGCCAGACCTCCAGAAAGACCAGCTGGACGACGTCGTCCACGGCGTGCCGGGGCACGAGCCGGACGACGTGGCGGCGGACGAGCGGGCCGAGCGAGGTGTAGCACTCGGCCAGCGCGGTCTCGTCCCCGCGTGCGAGCCGCTCTCCCAGGTTCATGAGCTGGGCCTTTCCCGAGGGAATCGTTTCAAAACTTGTTCATAGTCGATTCCGTGGGCGGCGTCGAGCCCGACACGGCGAAGGGCGATGCGGGGACGCGGCTTTCGCGGCCTGTCAGGGCGCCGCGGGACCGTCCAAAATCTCGGTGACGGCTTGGGAAAGGCTTGTCACGAGGCGGGCGGCGTCCGGCAGCCGGTCCCGCCTCCAGCCCGGCCCGCCGACCAGGAGCCGCACCGCGGGACGGGTGCCCGGAAGATCGGCCAGCCAGTCCGGGTCGCCGGTCTCGGCGATCTGCGACCAGACGAGGACGGCGCCCGGCCCCGTGCGCCGGATCGCGGCGGCGAGGGCGCTCGCGGGAACCCGCGCCCCCAGCAGGCTCGCCGCGACGCCGCCCTGCGCCAGCGCGGCGGTCAGCGCGTACAGGGGCAGGCTGTGCTGCTCCTCCGGCGCGCAGGCGAGCAGGACGGGCCGGACGTTCACCGGCCGCGCGGGCGGCGGCACCTCCGCGAGGCCGCCGAGCACCACCGTGGACAGCAGGTGCTCCACCTCGACGCAGCCGCCGCCCGCCGCGTGCTTGCGGCCGATGCCGACCAGGACCGGGGCCATCAGCCCGTCCCAGGCCCGCACGACCCCGTCCCGCGCGATCGCGGTCCGGACCGCGTCGGTCATGGCGGGGACGTCCAGCGACATCGCCGCGCGGGCCAGGCCGCGCACCTCGGCGGTGTCCGCTCCGGCGGGCGCCTCCCCGACGGGCACGCGGTTGCCGCCGGCGCCGTGCCCGCGCGGCCGGCGCGGCG
>NZ_JBEUPA010000139.1:0-23475 GCF_040492065.1 Actinomadura sp. NPDC000929
CGGCGCTGAGCGGCACCACCCTGAGGGCGCCGGCGCGGTCGGCGAGGGGGCCCGCGACCCGCATCCCGGCGACCGCGCCCGCGCCGAGCAGCAGCAGGACCCGTCCGAGCACCGCGTGGTCGATCCCCGTCCGGTGCTCGATGGGCGGGATATGGACGATCCACATTCCCAGCAGGAAGCCGGCCAGGGTGAAGTAGGCGAAGGTGGCGAGCCGGGCCGCCCGCAGTGAACCGCCCGTCCCGGCGGCGGCGCCGGTCATACGAGCCTGACCTCCACGCCGGCGTCCCGCAGCCGTGCGACGGCGGGACCGGGGGCGGACCGGTCGGTGATCACCATGTCGAGGGCGGTGGCCGGGCAGACGAGGCCGAGGCCGCTGCGCCCGAACTTGGAACCGTCGCAGACCGCGACCGTGCGGCGGGCCGCCGCGATCGCCGCGCGCTTGACCGGGACCTCGTCCAGGTCGTGCGCCGTCAGCCCATGCTCGGCCGACAGCCCGCACACGCCGAGGACGGCGGTGTCCACGCGCAGCGCGGCGAGCGAGGCCTCGGCGAGGGGCCCGGTGAAGGCCAGCGCCCCGGGCGTGGTCCGCCCGCCCGGGACCAGCAGCCGGATCTGCGCGGCCCCGCTGAGGGCGTTGGCGGCGTGCAGGTCCAGGGGGACGACGGTGAGCCGCCGCCCGGCGATCGTGCGGGCGACGGTCAGGGCGGTGGTCCCGGCGTCCAGGACGACGGCCTCGCCGTCGGCGAGGAGCCCGTCGACCTCGGTGGCGATCCGCCGCTTGGTCTCGGCCGCCTCGTGCTCGCGCACGGCGAAGGGCATCGCCTCGCCGCGCAGCAGCAGGCTCACCGCGCCGCCCCGCACCCGGCGCAGCACGCCCCGCTCGGCGAGCACGTCGAGGTCGCGCCGGATGGTCATCTCCGATGCGCCGGTCTCGTCGGCCAGGTCCGTCACGCTCACGCGCTCGGTGGTCCGCAACCGCTCGATGAGCATGTCCACCCGTTTCGAACTTTCCATGTGTTCAATCAATCAGATTGGGTGTTAGATAGTCAATCGAGACCTGAGGAGCCGCCATGCCATGGATCGTCTTCGACTACGCCGGTGTGATCAGCGCGTCCCCGCCCGTGGGCGCCGGGGCGCTGCTGCCCGAGACGGTGGCGGCGCCGCCCGCGCGGTTCTGGCCGGTGTACTGGGCGCACCGGCAGCCCTACGACCTGGGCGCCGTGACCGCCGAGGAGTTCTGGCGGGAGGTGTGCGGTGAGCTGGACGTGCCGCTGGACGACGACCTGGTCCACGTGCTGGTGGCCCTCGACGTCCGCACGTGGGCGCACGTCAACGAGGACACCGTCGCCCTGCTGAGGGAGCTGGCCGGGCGCGGCACGCCGCTCGCCCTGCTGTCGAACGCGCCCGTCGAGCTGGCCCGCATGGTGGACGGGCGGCCCTGGGCGTCGCTGTTCCGGCACCGGCTGTACAGCGCCGACCTGGGGCTGGCCAAGCCCGCGCCGGAGATCTTCCACGAGCTGACCGGCCGGCTCGGCGCGGCCCCGGGCGAGGTCGTGTTCGTGGACGACCGCGAGGAGAACGTGTGGGCGGCCAGGATGCTCGGGATCCGCGCCGTGCACTTCACGGGTGTCGCGCGGCTGCGCGCCGACCTGGACCGCGTCGCGGGGTGAGCACGGGTCAGGACGGGGCGGGCGGCGGGTTCTCCTGCGGCCATAGGCCGCGCGCGGCCATCACGTCGCGGAGGGTGACCAGCTCGTCGGTCATGATGCCGTCGATGCCGAGGTCCAGGAGGCGCTTCATGGTGGCGGCGTCGTTGACCGTCCAGGCGTGGACCTGCAGCCCGAGCCGGTGGGCGTGGTCGACGAACGCCTCGGTGACGAAGGGGACGGGGCCGAGGCCGTAGGGCACCTGGGCGCAGGCGACGCCGGTGGCGGCGAGGCGGACGAGCTTGGCGGTGGGGCCCCCGATGGACTTGGCGCGCAGCGCCATCAGGCCGCGGGGGCCGAGCGCCATGCACACCTCGCGGTCGGTGAACTCGGGGAGCCGGGCGCGCATCTGCGCCAGCCGGCGGGTGGAGAACGACGTGATGCACACGCGGTTCCACGCGCCGGTGTGGCGGAGCGTCTCGGCGAGCGGCCCGATGACGGGGGCGTCCTTCAGGTCGATGTTGACGCGCGCCTCGGGGAAGGAGCCGAGGACGTCCTCGAGGCGGGGGATGGGCTCGGTGCCGCCGATGCGGGCCTTGGCGACCTCGGCGTAGGGGAGCCGGGCGATGGTGCCGGTGCGGTCGGTGACCCGGTCGAGGGTGCGGTCGTGGAAGGCGACCACGACGCCGTCGGCGGTGGCGTGGGCGTCGGTCTCCAGGTAGCGGTAGCCGAGGTCGGTGGCGCGCTGGAACGCGGCCATCGAGTTCTCCGGGCGTCCGGCCGCGCCGCCTCGGTGGGCGAAGGGGATCGGGCCGGGATGGTCGAGGAATTCGTACGAGCGCCGCACCCGTCCGATTATGGCCGACCGTGCCGCCCGATTTGACCTTACTACGTAAAGGGCGGAGGCGGTGCCGGGACTGCTAGCGTCGGCGCCGCAATCGATCAGCGAGGGAGCACGAGCATGGCGGACGTGAACGACTACCGGGCGACCTTCGAGCTGGTGGACGTGGACGGCGACGGCTACATCTCGACGGCGGAGCTGAAGAACCTGATGACCCGGCTCGGGCAGGACGCCGACGAGACCCGCGTCGTCGAGGTGGTCGTGGCCGCCGACGCCAACCGGGACGGCAAGATCTCCCTGGAGGAGTTCACCGCGCTGATGGAGCGGACCTCCCGGTGACGGCGGCGGCCGCGCGGGTCACCGCGCCCGGCGCCGCAGCTTGAGGGCGTTGTCGGTGCGGGTCATGGTGCGTCCGTCGGGCGCCATCTGGACGCGCTCGTGCTCGTCGCTGCGCAGGACCTCCCAGTCGCCCTCCGGCAGGGCGAGCGACTCGAAGACCTCGTCGGGCGTGGGCAGGTGCACTCCCGGGTGCGCGTCGGGGTCCCACGGCGGGGGCCCGGCGTGCCCGGCGACGAGCAGGATCCCGCCGGGCGCGACGGCGGCCGCGGCGGCCCGCAGGACCTCCTCGCGCGGCATGTCGGCGGGGGAGTGCAGGAACTGCGCCGAGACCAGGTCGTAGGAGCCCTCGGGGAACGAGACGGCCAGATCGCGGCGCTGCCAGTCGACGCGGTCGGCGACGCCGGCCTCCTCGGCGTGGCCGGCGGCGCGTTCGAGCGCCACACCGGAGATGTCGACGGCGGTGACGCGCCAGCCTCGGCGCGCGAGCCAGACGGCGTCGGCGCCCTCGCCGCATCCGAGGTCCAGGGCGGTTCCGGGCTCCAGGTCGGCGGCCTCCTGCACGAGGACGGCGTTGGGCTCGCCGCTCCACATGTGGTGGTGTTCGGCGTAGCGGGAGTCCCAGTACTGCTGGTGGGTGGTGTCGTCCATGCTTCGATCGTGCGCGGTGACCCCGCCCGGAGGCGAACCGTGTTGCCGTTTCGGCAATGTGAGCAGGACGAGGGGGACCAGGACGGCCGGGGCCGCGGCCACGGCGTAGCAGGCCGGGAGCGGCAGCGCGTCCAGGGCCGCGCCCGTGGCGGCGGTGCCGCCGGCCACGCCGAGGTTCACGGCGGTGTTCACCCAGGCGACGGTGCGGGTCCGGGCGCCGGGCGGCGCGTCGGCGTCGGCGATCAGGTAGGCGGTGGTCAGCGTCGGGCCGACGAACAGCCCGGCGGCGAACGCGGCCGCGGCCAGGACGGCGACGGACGGGGAGAGTCCCGCGGCGGCGAGCCCGAGGCCGAGCGGGCAGGCGAGCGCCGCGAGCCTGGCCCGGCCGGGCGCCGAGCGGCTCAGCGCGCCGTAGGCGAGGCCGCCGAGGGTGCTGCCGGCGGCGAGCGCGGCCTCCACCCAGGCGACCGCGGCGGGCTGGTGGTGCCGCTGGGTGAACGCGACGGCCAGCAGGCCGGTCGAGCCGAGGACGACCCCGGTGGCCGCGGCCGCGATGGCCGGCGCGAGGGGGAACACCCGGACGCGGCCCGCGCGGTGGTGCGTCCCCGTTCGCGGCGCCGCCGCCGGGGAGGCGGCCATCCCGGCGGTTCCGGCGGCGATGAGGAGGGCCCCGAGGGCGACTCCGAGGGAGGGGGCGGCGGCCGCGGCGAGCAGTCCCGCCAGGAGCGGGCCGGTCACGAAGACCAGCTCCTCCGACACGGTGTCGAGGCTGTAGGCGCGCCGTAGGAGCGGTCCATCCGGCAGGAGGGCGCTCCACAGCGTCCGCATGACCACGCCGACGGGGGGCGCGGTGATGCCGGCGGCGACGGCCAGGACCGTGAGGAGCGGAACGGGGGCGCCCGGCCGCGAGGTCAGCACGGCGAAGGCGGCGAGGACGAGGGCGTAGGCGGCGGCCATCGGGAGCATGGTGCGGCGCGGTCCGTGCCGGTCGATGAGCGCGGCGCGGACGGGTGAGACGGCGGAGGTGGTGAGGCCGAGCAGGGCCAGCAGGCCGCCTGCCTGGGCGTAGGAGCCGGTGGACGCCGTGAGCGCCAGCGTGAGGGACAGGAAGACGGTCCCGTAGGACAGGCGCGCCAGGAACGCGAACGCGAAGGTGCGGGAGGCGTGGGGCGTGCGCAGCACGGCCGCGTAGGACGAGGTCACGAAGCAGTTCCTAGGAGGGGGGTTACGGGGGCGCCGGAAGCCGCCACCGCAGGAGCGGCGGCGGGGCGTTCACCCGTGGAGGAGGAACTGCATGGCCTGATCGTAACGCGCACCCGGGCGAAGCGAAATCCCGCCGGCCGCGCCGCGGCGGTGGAACGCGATGATCAGTGCGTGACGAGGGGGCGCTTCGGCGGTGCGCCGAGCGCGCCGCGCGCTCCCGGACGCCTTCGGGTCACGCGCTCCATTCGCGGCGGCGGGCTTCCGCGAGGGCGATGGCGGTGGCGATGGCGACGTTGAGGGAGCCGACGCGTCCGATCTGCGGGATGTAGGTGACGGCGTCGGCGGCGCTGAGGAGGGCGGGGGAGCAGCCGTGGTCCTCGCTGCCGATGGCGAGGCACAGGTCTCCGTCGAGGGGCGCCTCGTGCAGGGGCACGGCGTCGGCCGTCAGCTCCACCGCGACGAGGCGGAGGCCCTCCTTGCGGACGGCGGCGGCGGCCTCGGCGGCGGTGCCGGCGTGCTCCCAGGACACGAGGCGCTCGGTGCCGAGGGCGGTCTTGGCGACGTTGCGGTGGGTGGGGGGCGTGGCGTTGCCGGCGAGCCAGAGGCGCTCGACGCCGAACACGGCGGCGCTGCGGATGATCGAGCCCATGTTGAACGGCTGGGTGACCGATTCGACGAGCAGGTCGACGCGGGCGCCGGTGCGGCGGCGCCAGTCGCGGTTGAGCCGCTTGACGTCGGTGGGGCGCAGCTGGCGGCGTCCCTGCGCGGGGTCGGGGGTGCTCATCGGGTGTGACCTTCCGTGCGGGGGGCGACGCGCAGGACGCGGTAGGCGGACCGGGAGGCGATCCGCTCGGTGGGGAAGCCCTGGGCGGCGAGCCACTTCTGGAGGGAGTCGGAGCCGAGGTGCTTCTGGACGACGAGGTGGGCGAGGCCGCCGGGGGCGAGGCGGGGGAGCCAGGTGAGGAGGAGGTCGTGCAGGGCGGCCTTGCCGATGCGGATCGGGGGGTTGGACCAGATCGCCGCGAACCGCTGCTCGGGGTCGGCGTCGTCCGCCAGAGTGAACCTTACATTGTCAAGGCCGGCGGTTTCGGCATTGCTCTCTGCCATGGCCAGCGCTCTCTGGTTCACATCCACCCCCAAAACACTCGCCTGAGGCGAGCGCTTGGCCATGGTGATGGCGATCGGACCGTATCCGCAGCCGAGGTCGAGCAGGTCGCCGACCGCCGGGGGCGGGGGGACGGTCTCCAGCAGCACGCGGGTGCCGGGGTCGATGCGGTCGGGGGAGAACATGCCGCTGTCGGTGTCGAGCCGCAGGTGCAGGTCCGGCAGGACGAGGTCGACGGTGCGGCGACGGGCGGCGGCGCCCGGCCGTTCCGCGAAGTAGTGTTCCCCCACGTCGGCCGACCGTATCAGCGTTCGGGGGCCGCCCGTGCCGTGCGCGCGGTCAGGGGAGGCGGGAGAACCAGGCGAGCGACACGCCGCCGGCGGCGAAGGCGAACAGCAGCGCGATGCCGATGTAGCGGGCGGCGACGTCGCGGTGCTCGGTCCTGAAGCCGAGGGAGCTGCCGATGTTGGCGTACACCTCGCGGAGCTGGTCGGCGTCGGCCGCCTCGTAGGCCTTGCCCTCGGTGCTCTCCGCGAGGCTCTTGAGGGTCTCCTTGTTGACCGAGACGCTGGTGGTCTCGCCTTCGATGTCGACGGTGCCGTAGGGGGTGCCGAAGGCGATGGTGGAGACCGGGACGTGGGCGAGGCGGCTGGCGTCGACGGCCTCCTGCACCGACCGTCCGGTGGTGTTGTCGCCGTCGGACAGCAGGACGATGTGGGCGGGCGGCGGGTCCTGGCGGGCCTGGGCGTCGAAGGACCGGACGGCCTGCAGGGAGGTGAACACCGCCTCGCCGATGGCGGTGCGCTTGGCCAGGACGAGCTGGTCGAGGGAGGCGATGGCGGCGTCGCGGTCGGCGGTCGGGGCGGCGATGAGGTTGGCGTTGCCGGCGAAGGCGACGACGCCGACGTTGAAGCGGCGGGGCAGGTCGCCGATGAAGCGCTTGGCGGCGGCCTTGGCGGCGTCGAGGCGGCTGGGGGAGACGTCCCTGGCCATCATGGACAGCGACACGTCGACGGCGACCACGATGGTGGCGCGGTCGCGGGGGACCTTGACAGCGGTGGCGGGGCGCGCGAACCCGAACATCATGAAGGCGATCATGATGAGGAACAGGACGGCCGAGACGTGCCGGCGCCAGCCGGGGCGGCGGGGGGCGACCTGGGACAGCAGCGCGAGGTTGGTGAACCGGACGGCGTACTGGCGGCGGCGCAGTTGCAGGAGCAGGTAGGCGGCGGCCAGGAGCGGCAGGAGGCCGAGGAGCCAGAGGCGTTCGGGTGACAGGAAGGTCATGGGCGCACTCCCGCGGTGGTGACGGGCCGGCCTGCGGCGCGGCGCTGGCGGAGGGCGAAACGGGCGACGTCGGCGATCCAGTCGCGGTCGGTGCGCAGGACGAGGTGGTGGGCGCCGCAGCGGCGGAGGGCGGCGCGGGTGCGGTCGCGCTGGGCGGCGGCCGCGGCGGCGTAGCGTTCGCGGACGCGGCGGCTGAGGACGATCTCGTGGACGGTGCCGGTCTCGGGGTCGGTCATCTCCACGAGGCCGACGTCGGGCAGGTCGAGTTCGCGGGGCTCGATGATCTCGATGGCGAGGACCTGGTGGCGGGTGGTGAGGCGGCGCAGGGGGCGTTCCCAGGCGGGCTGGCCGTGGGGGCCGTCGGGGGTCTCGACGCCGTCGGGGGCGAGGAAATCGGAGATGACGACGCGCAGGCCGCGGCGGGTCTGGCCGCGGTCGAGGGCGGCGACGGCGGCGGCGAGGTCGCGGGGCGGGGCGGTGGCGCCGGTGCGCGGTCCGGTGCGGTCGTCGGCGGACTGGGCGTCGAGGGCGGTCTGGAGGAGGGCGTACAGGGCGGCCTTGCCGGTGCGGGCGGGCCAGCGGCGCATGCCGTCGTCGTGGAGGAGGTAGGCGCCGACGCGGTCGCCGAGGCGGACGGTGAGGAAGCCGACGGCGGCGAGGGCGGCGACGGCGAGGTCGCGTTTGATCATGGTGCCGGTGCCGAAGTCCATGCTGGGGGTGAGGTCGACCAGGGCCCAGGCTTCGAGTTCGTGGTCGGCGATGAGGTCGCGGACGTGGGGGGTGGTGGTGCGGGCGGTGACGGCCCAGTCCATGTGGCGGACGTCGTCCTCGCCGGGCTGGTAGAGGCGGGCTTCGGCGAGTTCGGTGCCGGGGCCGGGGAGCAGGCCGAGGTGTTCGCCGTTGAGGAGGCCGTCGAGGCGGCGGGTGACCTGGAGTTCGAGTCGGCGCAGGGTGCGTTCGGGGGCGAGGTGGGCGAGTTTGCCGCTGCGCCGGCGCCGGGGGGTCATGCGGTGGTCACCGCCGCCGCGCCGTGGTTCCAGACGACGCGGGGTGGGGGGACGGCGGCGAGGATCTGGTCGACGACGTCGGCGGTGTCGATGCCGTCGGCGAGGGCGTCGAAGGTGAGGACGATGCGGTGGGCCATGACGTCGCGGGCGACGGCGCGGACGTCGTCGGGCAGGACGTAGTCGCGGCCGGCCAGGAGGGCGAGGGCGCGGGCGGCGGAGGCGAGGCCGAGGGTGGCGCGGGGGCTGGCGCCGATGTCGATGACGCCGCGCAGGTCGGGGAGGCGGTACTGGTCGGGTTCGCGGGTGGCCATGACGAGCCGGACGATGTAGTCGGCGATGAGTTCGTGGACCGAGATCTCCTGGACGGCGCGCTGGAGGCCGGCGAGGCGGTCGGTGTCGAGGATCTGGGCGGCTTCGGGGGGGTCGACGCTCATGCGCTGGAGGATCTGGAGTTCCTCGTGGGCGGCGGGGTGGTGGACGTCGACCTTCATGAGGAAGCGGTCGCGTTGTGCTTCGGGGAGGGGGTAGACGCCTTCGGACTCGATGGGGTTCTGGGTGGCGAGGACGAGGAAGGGGCGGGGGAGGGGGTAGGTGTTGCCGCCGAGGGAGACCTGGCGTTCGGCCATGACCTCCAGGAGGGCCGACTGGACCTTGGCGGGGGCGCGGTTGATCTCGTCGGCGAGGACGAAGTTGACGAAGACGGGGCCGAGCTCGACGTCGAACTGCTCGGTGGAGGGGTGGTAGATGCGGGTGCCGACGATGTCGGAGGGGACGAGGTCGGGGGTGAACTGGAGGCGGGCGAAGGTGCCGCCGACGACGCGGGCGAGGGTGCCGACGGCGAGGGTCTTGGCGACGCCGGGGACGCCTTCCAGGAGGCAGTGGCCGCGGGCGAGGAGCGCGACGATCATGCGTTCGACCATGTGCTCCTGGCCGACGATGACCTTCTTGACTTCGGCGAGGGTGTACTGCAGGAGGACTGCGGCCTCGTCGACGTCGGTGGCGGCGATGGTCATGTGGGTGTCCCTCACTTGTCCGTCGTGTGCCCTGTCCTCGTGCGTCGGGATGGGGTGCCTTACGACCCTACGCGATCACTTGTACCCGTTGGCGGGGGATACGTGCGTGCGGGGGATGATCGGTTCGGGGGTGCGGGCGGGGGGTGTTCCGGGGCCGATCGTAGGGCGTGGTTGTTAGTGTTGCGGCCATGTCGAGGCCGTTGCCGCCGGGTGATCCCGCTCAGTTGGGGCCGTTCCGTCTGTCGGCGCGTCTGTCGGAGTCCGCTGCCGGGATCGTGTTCCTGGGGGTGGACGGCGAGGGGCGCCGGGCGAGTGTGGCGGTGCTGAACCGGGGTGCGGCGGGTGATGCGGCGGCGCGGGACCGGTTCCGTGCGGCGATCAACGCGGCGGTGCCGGGTCCGGGGCGGGGTCCGGGGGGCGCTGGTCCGGGTGAGGGTGCGCCGGTGGTGGCGGCGCAGCCGGACGGGCCGGCGCCGTGGGTGGCGACGTCGTATGAGGCGGATCGTGTGGGGGCGGAGCGGTTCTTGGAGCCGGTGGCGTTCCAGGGGTCGGCGCGCGGGTGGTGGGGCGGGCGTCGGCGTGGTCCGCAGTTCCAGCCGTATTGGCTGGGGCAGGGCGAGCCGGCGTTGGAGGGGCCTCGGCCGGTGCCGGGCGGGGGTCCGGTTCCGGTGGGGGAGCGGGGGCCGGAGCGGAGTCTGGTGGCGGCCGTGGTGGGTTTGGCGGCGGCGTTGCTGGTGCTGGCGTTGTTGATGGGTGTGTTGTTCGCGTGTCAGCCGGTGGCGAAGGAGCCGCCGCCTCCGCCGCCGGAGCCGACGCCGTCGATTCGGGCGCCGGAGCGGTCTCCGGTGCCGACGACGCCGGCTCCGTCGCCGTCGGTGCCGCCGAGTTCGCCGGGTCCGTCGTCGCCTGCGCCTTCGCCGTCGTCGGGTTCGGGTGGTGGGGACGGCGCTCCCCTGTAGGGGGTTTGGGGCGGTCTGCTCGCCTGTGCGGAGAAGGTCGCCCATGCGGGGAATAGGGCGTTGCGTGGTGGTGCGGCGGGCGGACAGCATGGGGGGATGCTGGAGAGTCTGCTCGCGTTCGCGGGCGCGGCGGTTCTGATCGCTTTGGTGCCGGGGCCGAGCACGGTGGTGATCATGCGGCAGTCGCTGCGGTCGGGGCGGCGCGCGGGGCTGTGGGCGGTGCTGGGCAACGAGACGGGCGTGCTGCTGTGGGGGGTGGCGGCGGCGGTGGGGCTGTCGGCGCTGCTGGCGGCGTCGCGGCTGGCGTATGAGGGGTTGCGGGTCGCCGGTGCGGTGGTGCTGGTGTGGTTCGGGGTGCGGGCGCTGTGGGGTGCGCGCCGCGGCGGTCCGGCCGCGGCGGCCGCGGGGGAGGATCTGCGCGATGAGCGGGGCGGTGGCGGTGCGGGGGCCGGGGCTTCGGGGTGGCGGTCCTACCGGCTGGGGCTGGTGACGAACTTCGCGAATCCGAAGGCGGGGGTGTTCGCGGTGTCGTTCCTGGCTCAGTTCGTGCCGGAGGGGTGGCCGGTCGCGGCGGTGCTGGTGGGGTTCTCGGTGCTGTGGGCGCTGATCGACCTGGTCTGGTACACGGCGGTGGTGTGGCTGGTGGGGTCGGCGCGGCGGGTGCTGGGGCGTCCGGTGGTGCGGCGGCGGCTGGACCAGGTGTCGGGTGTGGTGCTGGTGGGGCTGGGTGTGCGGTTGGCGGCCGAGGCGCGCTGAGGGGCCTGCCGGTGCCGTCGCGGTGGCGCCTCGGTGAGTGCCGGGCGGTTGCTCTGGCGGGGGCGGCCGATTTGGCACTTTCTCATGATCACTTTTGGGGGCGGGCGTCGTAGCCTGGGGCGGTGACCTCACTGGATGGCCTCGCCGACCGCTATGTGGACGAGTTCGCCGCGCTGGACCCGTGCCTGGCGGCGATGATGGGGATCGCCGGGCAGGACGACCGGCTGACCGACTACGGGCCGGACGGGGTGGAGGCGCGTGCGGAGCTGACGCGGCGGACGCTGGCGGAGCTGGGCCGCGTGCCGGTGCGAGGCGAGGCGGAGCGGATCGCGGCGGCGGTGCTGCGGGAGCGGCTGGAGGTCGAGGCGGCGCTCGACGAGGCGGGGGTGCGGGAGCAGTTCCTGGACACCACCGACGGGCCCGTCCAGCGGCTGCGGATGGCGCTGGAGCTGCTGGACCAGGGGGCGGACACCGACTGGGAGGCCGTCCGCGCGCGGATGGCGGCGCTGCCGGGGGCCCTGGCCGGGCTGCGGGCGTCGTTGGTGCGGGCGTGCGGGCGGGGCCGGGTGGCGGCGCGGCGGCAGGTGCTGCGCAGTGCCCGCGAGTGCGCGGGCACTCCGGCCTATCTGGCGGGTCTGGCGGCGCGGTACGGGGACGGGCCGCTGCGGGGGGCTTTGGAGGAGGCGTCGGCGGGGGCGTCGGCGGCGCTGGGGGAGTTCGCGTCGTTCCTGTCGGGGGAGCTGGCGGCGCGGGCGCCGGAGCGGGACGCGCTGGGCGCCGACCGGTACCGGCTGGGGGTGCGGGACTTTCTCGGGACGGACCTGGATCTGGCGGAGACGTACGCGTGGGGCTGGGAGGAGCTGGCGCGGGTCGAGTCGGAGATGGCGGGGGCGGCGCGGGAGATCCTGCCGGGTGAGCCGCTGCCGGCGGTGATGGCGGCGCTGGACGCCGATCCGGCGCACCGGGTGGGGGGCGCGGATGCGTTCCGGGGGTGGATCCAGGAGCTGGCCGACCGGGCGATCGCCGATCTGGACGGGGTGCACTTCGACATTCCGGGGCCGCTGCGGCGGATCGAGTGCCGGATCCCGCCGGTGGAGGCGGGGGTCTACTACCTGGCGCCGGCGGAGGACCTGTCGCGTCCGGGGACGGTGTGGTGGACGGTGCGGGACCCGTCGGCCGACATCGTGACCTGGACGGTGCCGACGACGATGTTCCACGAGGGGGTGCCGGGTCACCATCTGCAGCTGGGGGTGACGACGCTGAACCGGGGGCTGAACCGGTTCCAGCGGGTGTCGAGCGAGCTGCATCCGGGGCACTGCGAGGGGTGGGGGCTGTACGCGGAGCGGCTGATGGACGAGCTGGGCCACTACCGGGATCCGGCGCACCGGCTGGGGATGCTGGCGGGCGGGCAGCGGTTCCGGGCGGCGCGGGTGGTGCTGGACATCGGGTTGCATCTGGAGCTGCCGATTCCGGCGGGGGCGGGGTTCCACGAGGGGGAGCGGTGGACGCCGGAGCTGGGTTTCGAGTTCCTGCGGGGGCGCATGGGGCCCGACCCCGATGCGGCGGTGGCGTTCGAGATCGACCGGTATCTGGGGCGTCCGGGGCAGGCGATCGCCTACAAGCTGGGGGAGAAGGTCTGGCTGGAGGCGCGGGAGGCGGCGCGGCGCCGGGAGGGCGCGGGCTTCGATCTGAAGGCGTTCCACCGGCGGGCGCTGGATCTGGGGCCGATGGGCCTGGACCGGCTGCGCGCTGAGCTGGCGCGGTCGTGACGGGCGGTGCGGCGCGGGGGCCCGGAGTCTGAGGCGGGCCTGGCGGCGGGCCAGGGCCCGGGGAGGACCGGGCTCGCACGTCGGATCAGGGCGGGCTCGTGACGGGTCGGCGCGCGGGACCAGACAGGGTCAGACGGGTTCGGAGGGGTTGAGGTGGGCTCGGGTGTGGCTTTCCAAGGCTTCGACGCCGGTTTCGCGGAGCCAGCGCCGCTGGTTGGGGCGCTGCCAGTCGGACCGGGAGGTGTCGGCCGTGCTCAGGACGCCCGCGCCCGCGGCGTCGCGTGCGCCGGCCGCGTCGCCGGCCACAGATTCGGTGATGTCGTCGGATCTGCCGATGTGGCAGGCGCGCTCGTCACCGGGTTCGACGATGGTCTTGTGGTAGCGGGGCGGCCACCGCAGCAGCAGGCGGCGGCCGCACGTGGGACAGGCCCATTCCTCCAGCCCGGTTTCCCCGGTCCGGACGCGGCGCAGCTCGTGGGTCCGGTACAACTTGCCTCTCCTCGCCGGTCGGCTGAGTTCCGGCCAATGTTCGTGCGTTAGTGATTTCCCGCGCTCAGCAGGTTAAACGACACGGCAAGCGTCTTTAAGGTCGATGATGAGCCACACTCTGGCACGTCCGTAATCCGGATCTGTCGCCGGTGACGGCGGCCCGGCCGGACCGCACCACCGCATCGGGGCACGGGGCCGCCGGATCGGGGCGCCGCATCAGGTGAGGGCGCGGCGCACGGCCTCGCCGATCCGCGCGACGGCCTCGGCGGGGCGGCGCGCGAACGCCCCCCACCCGAGGAAGCCGTGGTCCAGGCCCGTTCCGGGGACGAGCACCACGGGCACCCCGGCCTCCCGCAGCCGCGCCGCGTGCGCCTCGGCCCGCGGGCGCAGCCGGTCGTGCTCGGCGGTCGCGATCACCGCCGGGGGCAGGCCCGACGGGTCGGGGTCCAGCAGCGGCGACACGCGCGGATCGGTGCGGTCGGCGCCGCGCAGGTAGGCGTCCAGGGCGCGGCCGATGCCCGAGGGCGGGAACCGCAGCCCGTCGGGGTCGGGCAGCGGCGGCGGGACCTCGCGCAGGTCCAGCGCCGGGTACAGCAGGACCTGCAGCGCGGGCCGGGCCGGTCCCGGGGCGCGCAGCAGGCCGGCGGCCGCGGCGGCGAGCTGGCCGCCCGCGCTGTCCCCGGCCACTCCGATCCGGGCGGGGTCCAGGCCGAGGCGGTCCGCGTTCGCCGCGACCCCGGTGACGGCGGCGACGGCGTCGTCCAGCGCGGCCGGGAACGGGTCCTCGGGCGGGCGCCGGTACCCGGCCGACACCCACGCGACGCCGCTGGCCGCCGCCAGTGCCCGCACGACGGGGTCGTAGGACTCGACGTCGCCGAGCACCCACCCGCCGCCGTGGAAGTACACCAGCGCCGGCGCCGGGCCGTCCCACGCGGGCCGGTAGAGCCGGGCGGGGATCGGGCCCGCGGGGCCGGGCAGCGTCAGGTCGGCCACGGTGTCGACGGGCGGGCGCGGGGAGCGGGCGAGGTCGGCGGCGTGCTCGCGGCGTGCGTCGCCGTCCGTGCGGCCCGTCCCGCCGGGTGCGGCGAGGCGGGCCCGCAGGAACGCCAGGTACTCCGGATCGCGCCCCATCAGCCCTCCTCGGCACCGAGCCTACGACCCGCGGGGAGACCCGCAGGGCCTGCGCCGCACGGCACGGCGGGAGGACGATCGCAGGGGGCGGGACAGCTCAGAAGGGCCGGGGAAGGTCAGAAGGGGTAGGTGGCGATCTCGCCGCGGACCGTGACCCACTGCGTCTCGGTGAAGGCCTCGATGTTGGCGTCCGGGCCGCCGAACCGCGAGCCGTTGCCCGAGGCCCCCACCCCGCCGAACGGCACGACCGGCTCGTCATTGACCGTCTGGTCGTTGATGTGGACCAGCCCCGCCGGGATCGCGTCGGCGATCTTCATGGCCTGCCCGACGTCGCCAAGGATGCCCAGCGACAGCCCGTACTCGGTGGCCGACGCCAGCTCCACCGCCTCCTGCGGCGTGGAGAACGGCACCACCGGCGCGACCGGGCCGAACACCTCCTGCGCGTAGGCGGGCATGTCGGGCGTCACCTCGTCCAGGACGGTCGGGCGGTAGAACAGGCCCTCGTGGGTGCCGCCCGCCGCGAGCCGCGCCCCGGCGGCGACCGTCGCCCTGACCAGTTCGTCGACGTGGGCGAGCTGCCCGGCGTCGATGATGGGGCCGAGCGCGACGGGCCCGGCCGCCGGGTCGCCGACCGGGAGCTTGTCGGCCTTGTCGGCCAGCGCCGCCACGTACTCGGCGTGCAGGCTCTCGTGCACCAGGTGCCGCCCGGAGGTCATGCAGATCTGCCCCTGGTGCAGGAACGCGCCCCACGCGCCCGCCGACACCGCGTCGGCGACCCGCGCGCCCGGCAGCACGATCAAAGCGTTGTTGCCGCCGAGTTCCAGGTGGGCGCGCTTGAGGAGCCGCCCGCACACCTCGCCGATCCTGCGTCCGGCGGCGGTGGAGCCGGTGAAGGACACCACCCGCACCTCCGGCGCCTCCACCACCGCCTCGCCGGCCTCGCGGCCGCCCGGCAGCAGGTGCAGCAGCCCCTCCGGCAGCCCCGCCTCCTGGAAGATCCGCGCGATGCTGACCCCGCCGCACACCGCGGTGCGCGGGTCCGGCTTGAGCAGCACGGCGTTGCCGAGCGCCAGCGCGGGCGCCACCGACCGCATCGCCAGGATCAGCGGGAAGTTGAACGGGGAGATCACGCTCACCACCCCGGCGGGCCGGCGCCGCGCCAGGCTCCACCGCGGCTGCGCCGACGGCAGCACCAGCCCCTGCGGGTGCGAGGCCAGCGCCGCCGACTCGTAGCACAGGCTCGCGGCGAAGTGCGTCTCCAGCTCCGCCTTCGGCGGGATCGACCCGGCCTCCCGCACGATCCAGTCGCCGATCTCGGCGGCGTGCTCCTCGAACAACCGGCCCGCCGCGCGCAGCACCGCGGCGCGCTCCTCGTAGGTGCGGGCCGCCCAGTCGCGCTGCGCGGCCGCCGCGGCCCGCGCCGCGCGTCCCGCGTCCGCCGCGCGGGCCTCGCCCAGGGTGCCGAGCGTCCCGCCGGTCGCGGGCTCGGTCACCTCGAACACGCCGCCGTCCCCGGCCGCCGCCCAGCCGCCGTCGAAGATCTTCCCGGTCCACGCACCAGGGTCGAGCAACGTCATCGTTCCTCCTCGCAAAGGGGGCCCGCACAGAAACTCCCACCCTCGCCAGGCGCGGCGCACGCCGGACATCATCGTTCCGCTCAGTGGAAACCCGCCGGGCGGAAAACCCGTTGCGGCGCCTCCCCGCGCAGGGCAGTCTGATCGCACGGCACCCGCACGGGCCCTGCGAGGACGGGCCCCGGCGTTGGAAGGGAGGGACGGGACATGACCCGATGTCGCCGCGCACGCACCGCGCCCCGGCCCCGTCCCGCCGGCCGGACGTCCCGCTGACCCCGGCGTCCCCGTCCGCTCCCCGCGAGGGGGCGGCTCCGTATCTCTTCTCTCCGTATCCCCTTCTCCGGTCCGCGAGGGCCGGCCCCCCGTGACGCCGTGGCCGAGTGGTTCAGGCGGCGGTCCGCAAAACCGTCTCACGTGGGTTCGAATCCCACCGGCGTCTCCCGTCCCGCCCCCGCTGTCACCCTGGGGGCGGGACCCCGACTCCCCGTAGCTCAGCGGACAGAGCGCCGGCCTCCGAAGCCGGAAGCCGCAGGTTCGATTCCTGCCGGGGAGACGCGGCCGCTCCGCGCCGCACGCCGGGGTGGGCGGCCCGGCCGCGCGCAGGTCAGCGGCCCCCGAGCGCTTCCGCCCCGAGCGCCGGGCCCGGCGCGGGCGGCCACACGAACGCGTGGGCGTACCAGGCGCCCGCGTCGCCGCGCACGGGCCGCCTGCCGTAGGTGACGGCGATCGCGGCGACGTTGCGGCCGCGCTCGGTTTCCCCGCCCACCTCCCCGCCGGGTCGCAGAATTTCGCCCAGCAGCAGCCGGACCGGCTCGTGCAGCTCCAGCCGCAGCACCAGCGACCCGCTCCGGCTCGCCCCCGCCCGCGCCACCGCGTCCTGGATCAGCGGCGCCAGCCGGTCGGTCAGGCTCGCCGACGCCGGGCCGAGCCCCCACACGCGCAGGGCGCCCTGCACGATCCCGCGGACGCCGGCCACCGCGGCCCGCCCGCTCGGCAGCGGCCACCGGCCGCTGTGCAGGGCCGGTCGCGGAGTTTCCTGGGTGGGAACGACGGTCATGTGCCCCTCCGATCACGAACGAGCTGCGGGCTTTGAGCCCCCCGGGCCGGCCGCGCCGGCCCGAACGCAATCGTCACCTCGCCGGGTTCGTGCCCCGCCCGCCCCCGCTCATGCCCCCTCCCGCCGATCGCCGCCCCGCTCGACCGGGCCGCCCGACCCGAGGGGGCGGGGCGGTCAGGAACGGGCGGGCAGGGCGCCGGCGATGCAGTCCAGGACGCGTTCCAGCCCGTACCGGAACTGCTCGTCGCCGGACATGTGGGGCAGCCGCGCGTCCTTCACGATCCGCTCGAACATCGGGTACCTGCCGGTGTCGAGCAGCTCGCGGACGTAGGGGGCGCTCTGCATCATCCAGCGCTCGGGCGTCATCCCGCTCTGGCGCATCTCGCGCATCCACTCGATCTCGCCGCGCACCGTGCGCTCGACGTAGCCGTTCAGCATGTCCAGCAGGATGAGGATGTCGTCGATCGGGATCCCGACGTCCAGGGCGCCGGAGGCGAACTCCAGCAGCCGCAGCCGGTTGGGGCCGAACGTGGCGCGCGGCCGGTGCAGGCCCACCAGCCAGGCGTGGCCGCTCCACACCGCGCGGGTGTTCTCGGCGATCAGCGTCAGGTCGGCGCGCCAGTCGCCGCTCGGCCGGTCGGGGATGTCCATCTCCAGCAGGACGTGGTCGACCATCAGGTCGATCAGGTCGTCGCGGGAGGGCACGTAGCGGTACAGCGACATCGCGCCGGTGCCCAGGTCGGCGGCGATGCGGCGCATCGAGGCCGCCTCCAGCCCCTCGGCGTCGGCGATGCGGATCGCCGCCTCGGTGATCTGGGCGCGGCTGTAGGCGGGGCGCGGCCCCCGGCCCTGCCGCTCGGGGACCGACCAGATGCTGACGTGCTGCTCGCCGCCTGTCAACGGACCTCCTCGTGACTCTCCCGAGCATCCTAGTTGCGTACGTCGTACTCAGTTGTCTACCGTAGCTGCGTACAACGTACCCAGAGGAGGGGTTGTGACCGACGAACCGATCGTGTTCGCCGAGGGGCTGCGCAAGCGCTTCGGCGACACCCAGGCCCTGGACGGCCTCGACCTGGCCGTCCCCGCCGGCACGGTCTGCGGGGTCCTCGGCCCCAACGGCGCGGGCAAGACCACCGCCGTGCGGATCCTGGCCACGCTCGCCGACGCCGACGCCGGGCACGCCCGCATCGCCGGCCACGACGTCGCCCGCGACCCCGACCGGGTCCGCGCCCGCATCGGCCTGGCCGGCCAGTACGCCGCCGTCGACGAGAAGCTCACCGGACGCGGCAACCTGCGCATGTTCGGCCGCCTCTACCACCTGCCCCGCCGCGAGGCCCGCCGCCGCGCGGACGAACTGCTGGAGCGGTTCGGGCTCGCCGACGCCGCCGACCGGCAGGTCGCCGGCTACTCCGGCGGGATGCGCCGCCGCCTCGACCTGGTCACCAGCCTGATCCTGCGGCCCCAGGTGCTGTTCCTGGACGAGCCCACCACCGGCCTGGACCCCCGCAGCCGCGGCGAGATCTGGGACGCCGTCCGCGGCCTGGTCGCCGAGGGCACCACCGTCCTGCTCACCACCCAGTACCTGGAGGAGGCCGACCGGCTCGCCGACGACATCGCCGTCGTCGACCACGGCCGCGTCATCGCCACCGGCGCCCCCGACCGCCTCAAGGCCTCCGTCGGCGACCGCCTCGACGTCGTCCTGGACGACCCCGCCGCCGCCGGCCGCGCCGCCGCGCTCCTGCGCACCCTCACCGGCAGCCACCCCGCCCTGGAAGGCGAACGCCTCTCGGTGCCGCTCACCGCCGGCTCGGTGCGCCTGGCCGACGTCGTCCGCGAACTCGACCGCGCCGGCATCACCGTCGGCGACGTCGGGCTGCGCCGCCCCACCCTGGACGAGGTGTTCCTGCGCCTCACCGGCAGCACCCCCGCCACCGGCACCCCCAGCACCCCAGGCCCCGACACCCCTGAAACCGACACCTCCGAGACGGGCGCGGTCCGCGCCGCCGAGCCCGCCGAGCGCAGCCAGGAGACCGTCCGATGACCGCCCTCACCGCCCCCGACTCCCGCGCCGGACGCCTGCGCTGGGCCCTCGCCGACGGCCTCACCCTCATCGGCCGCGAACTCGGCCGCATCCGCCAGGAACCCGGCGAGCTCATCGCCGCCCTGATCTTCCCCGCGGTCATGGTCGTGCTGTTCGGGTACGTGTTCGGCAGCGCCATCTCCGTCCCCGGCGGGGGAAACTACCGCGAGTACCTGATGCCCGGCCTGTTCGCCATGGTCACCTTCACCTCCACCATGGCCGTCACCATGCGCGTCGCCACCGACGCCTCCCGCGGCGTCATGGACCGGTTCCGCTCCATGCCCATGGCCCGCTCCGCCGTCCCGTTCGGGCAGACCGGCGCCGAGATCCTCAACGGCGTCCTCGCCATGGTCATCATGGCCGCCGCCGGTCTGGTCGTCGGATGGCGCGCCCACAACGGCCTCTGGCAGACCGCCGAGGCCTTCCTGCTGCTGGCGCTGATGCGGTACGCGCTCAGCTGGGCCGGCTGCTACCTCGGCCTGGTGGTGAAGAACGAGCAGACCGCCGACCAGCTCATCCCCCTGGTCTTCCCGGTCACCATGCTGTCCAACTCCTTCGTCCCCACCGGCGGCATGCCGAAGGTCCTGCAGGTCATCGCCGAATGGAATCCCGTCAGCGCCCTCACCGCCGCCTGCCGTGAACTGTTCGGCAACCCCGGCGCGCCCGCCGGCGACCTGGCCTGGCCCCTCGCCCATCCCGTCCCCGCCACGATCGGCTGGGCGCTGCTCCTGCTCGCGGTGTTCGCGCCCCTGTCCGTGCGGACCTACCGGGTCCGCGGCCGCTGACCCCGCCGCGCCTGCCGCCGGACCATCGACGGGTCCGGTGGCCGGCGCGGCGGACGCGTTCCAGTCCGGGGACGGTCAGGCGCCCGAGCGTGGCGCGGGGGAGGAGGTCTGGGGAGTGGCGGCCCACGAGGCGAGCAGGCGCAGGCCCTCCTCGGAGGCGGACCCGGGCTCGGCCGTGAAGATGGTCAGGGTGAGACCCGGCTCGGCGGCCATCTCCAGACCCTCGTAGGCGAGCGTGAGGTCGCCGACGACCTGGTGGTGGAACCGCTTGGTTCCGCTGCCGTGGTGGCGCACGTCGTGGGCGCCCCAGCGGGTGCGGAACCCGTCGCTGCGGGTGGACAGCTCACCGACGAGGTCGTGCAGATCCTTGTCGTGCGGGTTGCGGCCCGCCTCGGTGCGCAGGATGGCGACGGTGATGTCGGCGGCCAGGTCCCAGTCGGGGTAGAAGCGGCGCGCGGCGGGGTCCAGGAAGGTGAAGCGCGCCAGGTTCGCCTGGTTGCCGGGAGTGGCGTAGACGTCGTCGTAGAGAAGGCGCGGGCGAGCTGGTTGGCGGCGACGATGTCCATGCGGCCGTTGCGGACGAACGCCGGCCCCGCCGTGACGGCGTCCAGCGCCCACTGCAGGCTCCGGTGCGGCTTCCACTGCCCCTTGGGGCGGCGGCGGGGACGGGTGAGGGCCTCGGTGCCGTCGGCGGCCTGAGCCAGGTTCAGCAGATGGGCGCGTTCGGCGTCGTCCAGCCGCAGCGCCCGGGCGAGCGCCTCCAGGACCGCCGGGGAGACGCCCGCGAGATTGCCGCGTTCCAGCTTGGCGTAGTACTCCACGCTCATGTCGGCCAGCGCCGCGACCTCCGTGCGGCGCAGCCCCGGCACCCGGCGCCGGGAACCCGGCGGCAGCCCCGCCCGCCCAGGAGTGATCTTCGCGCGCCGCGAGGTCAGGAACTCGCGGACCTCTTCACGGTTGTCCACACCTCGACGTTACGCGCTGCCCGCGGCCGCAGCCATGTACTGCCGGTACACCCTTCGACGGTGCCTCGCTACGCGCGCCGAGACACGGTTACCTGGGAGGCGTGGTGCTCCCGCCGCAGGTCAAGCACGTGACGGCAGGGGCCCCGCGCCCGGCCCCAGCGTGGTTCGCCACCCGGCCCGCCGGGCGAAGGACCGCACCAGGCGCCCGCCCGCACCTCTGGCGCGGCCGCGCCGTGAAAGCAAAGGAACCTTCCCATGCGCGGAGCAGTGATCCACGCCCCCGGCGACATCCGTTTCGAGACCCTGGACGACCCGAAGATCCTCCACCCCGCCGACGCGGTCATCCGCACCGCGGTCACCTGCGTGTGCGGCTCGGACCTGTGGCCCTACCGCGGCGCCGAGCCGACCGACGCGGCCCATCCGATGGGCCACGAGTACGTCGGCTTCGTGGAGGAGGTCGGATCCGAGGTGACCTCGGTGAAGCCGGGCCAGTTCGTCGTCGGGTCGTTCGCGACCTCCGACAACACCTGCGCGAACTGCCGCAACGGCTTCCAGTCGAACTGCCTGAACCGGGAGTTCATGAGCACCTGCCAGGCCGACTACGTCCGCATCCCCAACGCCCAGGGCACCCTGGTGGCCACCGACGGCCCGCCCGACGAGAAGTTCTGGCCGGGGCTGCTGGCCGTCTCCGACGTGATGGGCACCGGCTGGTGGGCCGCCGACGCCGCCGAGGTCAGGCCCGGCTCCACCGCCGTGGTCGTCGGCGACGGCGCGGTCGGCCTGTGCGCGGTGATCGCCGCCCGGGAGATGGGCGCGGAGCGGATCATCGCCATGTCCCGGCACGAGCCGCGTCAGAAGCTCGCCCGCGCGTTCGGCGCGACCGACGTCGTCACCGAGCGCGGCGAGGAGGGCGTGGCCCGGATCAAGGAGCTGACCGGCGGGATCGGCGCCGACAGCGTGCTGGAATGCGTCGGCACCGCCGAGGCGATGCGCCAGGCCCTGCACGCGGCGCGGCCCGGCGGCGACGTCGGCTTCGTCGGCGTCCCCCACGGCGTCGAGCTCGACGGGCAGGAGCTGTTCTTCTCCCACGTCGGCCTGCGCGGCGGCCCCGCCCCCGTGCGCCGCTACCTGCCCGACCTGATCGACCTCGTCCTGACCGGCCGGATCGACCCGGGCCCCGTCTTCGACCTCACCCTCCCCCTCGACCAGGTCGCCGAGGGCTACCGGGCCATGGACGAGCGCCGCGCCGTCAAGGCACTCCTCCAGCCCTGACACCACCCGCAGACAAGGAACGGCCATGCAGATCACGCGAAGCACCATCGACACCGCCAAAGGCCCCGCGGACTGGTTCACCGGCGACGTCTACATCGACGCCGTCGCCGCGGCGCCCGCCCCGTCCCGCGTCAGCGCCAACCTGGTGCACTTCATGCCCGGGGCGCGCACCCACTGGCACCGGCACCCGCTGAGCCAGACCGTCTTCGTCACCGAAGGGATCGGCCTGTGCCGGCGCCGGGGCGGCCCCGTCGAGGTCATCCGGCCCGGCGACCGCGTGCTGTTCGAGGCCGACGAGGAGCACTGGCACGGCGCCGCACCCAACCGGCTCATGGTCCACCTGGCCATCAACGAAGGCGACGCCGACCACGACGTCGTCCACTGGCTGGCACCCGTCACCGACGAGGAGTACGCCGCCGCCCCGCCCACCTGACCGTTCTCGTCACGAGAGGCACCTCATGAACCCGACCTACGACTTCACCGCCCAGGTCGCCTTCGTCACGGGCGCCTCCTCCGGCACGGGCCTGGCCGCCGCCCGCGCCGCCTACCACGCCACCAAGCACGGCGTCATCGGCCTGACCAAGAGCGCCGCCCTCGAGTACGGCCCGCGCGGCGTCCGCGTCAACGCCGTCTGCCCCAGCACCATCAGCACCCCCATGGTCGACGCCATGGTCGCCGCCGGGCAACTCGACCGCGGCCGAGCCGAAACGGGCCAGGCCATCGACCGGCTCGGCACCGCCGAGGAGATCGCCCAGGCCGTGCTGTGGCTGTGCAGCCCCGGCGCCGGCTACGTCACCGGCGTCGCGCTCCCCGTCGACGGCGGCTACACCGCCCAATGACCCGCCCGACGGCAACGGCTCGGCGGCACGGCTCGGCCCTTCCGGGCCTGACCGTCTGACCAGGGGAGCCGGGACCAACCCGCGACGGCGCACGAACCCAGTGGGTGAGGGGACGGCTCGGCCGGCCGCCTCTTCCCCCGTGCGGGGGAGCGGTCTCGGCCGCGGCGGGGAGGCCCCGCTCGCCCCGCCGCGACCACGATCGTCGCCATGGCCACCACGCTCGCCGCCCGCCTCTCGCCGCACGCCCTGGGGCGCCGCCTGCCCGCGGCCGCGCTCGCCTGGGTCACCGCCTACGGCGCCCTTCGCGCGTACTGGGCGGCCGGGCACCGGCCCCACGCCATGTCCCCCATCGGCACCGACCTCGTCGCCTTCACCGGATGGGCGGGCGCCGGCCTGTGCGGGGCCGCCGCGCTCGTGCTGGCGCTCCTCGCGTCCCCGCGCGCCGACCGCCTGCCCCGCGCCGCGCGCCTGGCCCTGGCGGGCGCGGCCTGGGCCGCCGCGGCATGCCTGGTCGCCTCCGGCGCGATGCTCCTGCTGGACGCGGTCGGCGCGGTCCTGCCCGGCCTGGGCTTGGGGTTCTACCCGCTCGGCGCGCTGTCGCGGGCCGCGGTCGTCGCCGCCGGGGCCATGACGGCCCTGTCCGCCCGCGCCTACACCGCGCGCACCCGCACCGGACCGGCCTGCGGCGCCTGCGCGCGCCCCGCGGCCGC
>NZ_JBEUPA010000140.1:0-21968 GCF_040492065.1 Actinomadura sp. NPDC000929
GCGCGTCGGCGCGGGGGGTGGGGTCCCCCGCGGCGCCCCCCCGTCGGGCCGGGCCGGTACCCAATAGTCTTGGCCCGCGCGGTGGGGCCGGGGCCCGCCTCGCCCGGCCGCGCCCCCCCGCGCCCGCGCGCCTTCGGGCCGGGCGCGCCGATCCTGCGGCAGGGGTATCCGGCCGACTACGTCGTCGTCCTCCTGTCGGGCTGGACGAAGGTCCGCGTCGACCGGGCGGGCGAGGAGCGGATCGTGGCGGTCCGCGGTCCGGGCGACCTGATCGGCGAGCGGGCGCTGTTCGAGGGCGAGGCCTGGACGGCGACGGTCATCGCGCTGGACACCGTGGAGGCGCTCGTCGTCGGCGCGGCGGACTTCCGGCGCGTCGTGGAGCGCCACGCGGGCGTGCAGTCGGTGCTGGAGAAGCAGGCGCACGACCGCACCGTCGAGGCGGCGGCCCGTACCTCCGGCACCGAACTCGCCGACACCGAGCGCCGGCTGGCCGCGCTGTTCACGACGCTGTCGCGGGCGCGGGACGGGGCGCTCCCCCTGACGGGGACCGAGCTGGCGGGCTGGACGTCGTCGACGCCCGCGGCGGTGGCGAGCGTGCTCAGCGAGTGGGACGGCGCGGGACTCGTCCACGCCGGGGACGGGACGATCGACGTCCTCGACCCGGTCCGGCTGGAGCGGCTCACGGCGGGCGGCGAGCCCCGCCCGCCGGCCGTGTCCGGCTCCCTCTTCCTCACGGGGCAGGACTGCACGGTCGTGTTCGCCGATGTGGTCGGGTTCGGCTCCCCGGACCGGACCGAGGCGGACCGGGCGGCCATCAGGCGGGTGCTGTTCGAGTCGCTGGAGGAGTCCTTCGCCGCGGCCGGGGTGCCCTGGGCGGCCTGCCACCGCGAGGACCGCGGCGACGGCGTGCTGCTTGTCGTCCCTCCCGGGGTCCCGGTGAACGCTCCGGCGGATCCGCTGGTGCGGGCGCTCGCCGAGCGCATCGACCGGCACAACGCGGGCGCGGCCGAGAGGCGGCGCCTCCAGGTGCGGGTCGCGGTCGACGCGGGCCCCGTGCACGCGGGGCCGGAGGGGGTCACCGGGGCGGCGCTCGCCCGCGCCGCCCGGCTGCTGGAGTCCGAGGTCCTGCGGCGGAGGCTCGCGGGCGTCGCGGCCGCCCTCGGGCTGATCGTCTCCGCGCCCGTCCACCGGGGGATCGCCGGGGCGGGGCCGGAGTTCGAGCCCGTCGAGGTGCGCGAGCCGGGCCCCGGCGGCGCCTGGCTACGGCTCTTCCCGGCCGCGGGCCAGACGCGGCCCCGGCCCGAAGGCGCCGCCGGCTAGAGGCGCACGTACTCGTAGTCGAAGGGCCGGCCGTTGACGCCGTTGCGGGGCGGGGCGATCCAGGCGGCGATCCTGCCGCGCTCGTGGACGGGCCGCATCAGCGAGCGGACGTGGGTCCTGTCGACCTCCGTCGGAAGCCAGGCGTCCTTGCGCCGCTCCCACTCGGCGGCGTCGAGCAGCTCCCCGTCCGGCGCGGCCTCGACGCCGGCGAAGGCGCCGACCTTGCGGTTGAAGGCGATGCTCGGCAGGCGGAGGCGCTGCGGGAGGCCCGCCTCCGACAGGATGCGGTTCCAGCGGTTGACGCCGCTCTGGCAGTCGGCGATGTACGCGCGGCGCAGGTCGGTGTTGAGGCCGACGAGCGCGGAGACCTCGGTCCGCCCGACGGCGCCGTCGACGAGGGCGTCCACCATGACGGCGTCGTCGGTGAGGCGGTGGTCGTCCCGGCGGCGGTCCTCCATCCAGCGCCCCTTGAGCCCGGCCGTGTAGTAGCCGGCGACGTTGCTGGACGTCTCGGAGCCGAACAGGTCGAGCGACACCGAGTAGTGGAAGTTCAGGTACTTCTGCACGACGTCCAGGGGGATCCCGCCGTGCGGGGCGACGTCGTCGGTGTCGTGCTCCTTCATCAGCTGGACGGTCCGCTCGACGACCCGGTCGATGCCCGTGGTGCCGACCATCATGTGGTGGGCCTCCTCCTTCAGCATGAACTCGCAGGTCCGCGCCAGCGGGTCGAAGCCGGACTCCTTCAGCGTGCCGAGCTGGTACTTGCCGTCCCGGTCGGTGAAGTAGGTGAACATGAAGAACGAGAGCCAGTCGGGGGTCTCCTCGTTGAAGGCGCCGAGGATGCGGGGCGACTCCTCGCTGCCGGAGTTGCGGTGCAGCAGCTCCTCGGCCTCCTCGCGGCCCTCGCGCCCGAAGTGGGCGTGCAGGAGGTAGACCATCGCCCACAGGTGGCGGCCCTCCTCGACGTTCACCTGGAAGAGGTTGCGCAGGTCGTAGAGGCTGGGCGCGGTGGCGCCGAGATTGCGCTGCTGCTCCACCGACGCCGGCTCGGTGTCGCCCTGGATGACGATGAGGCGCCGCAGGTCGGCGCGGTACTCGCCGGGCACCTTCTGCCAGGCGGGCTCGCCCTTGTGGGCGCCGAAGCCGATACGGCGGTCGCCGTCGCGCTCGGCCAGGAAGATGCCCCACCGGTAGTCCTTCATGGCGACGTGCCCGAAGTGCGCCCAGCCCTCGCGTCCGACGTCGACGGCCGTGCGCAGGTAGACCTCCCGCGTCGGCAGCGACGGGCCCATCGACTCCCACCAGGACAGGAAGTTCGGCTGCCACGACTCCAGGGCGCGCTGGAGGCGCCGGTCCTCGTGCAGGCCGACGTTGTTGGGGATCTTCTCGGTGTAGTCGGCGGTGGTCGCCATCGCTCAGACTCGCTTTCGGTCGAAGTCGGCGCGCCGTCCGGTGCCGTAGCGGCGCAGGGCGCCGTCCGGACCGGACGCGTTCGGGCGCGTGAAGATCCAGTTCTGCCAGGCGGACAGCCGTCCGAAGATCTTGGTCTCGAGGGTCTCGGGGCCGGGGAAGCGGTAGTTGGCCTCCAGGCCGGTGAGCGCGTCGGGGCTGAAGCCGGCCCGCTCCTCGACGGCGATGCGGATCTCCTCGTCCCAGTCGATGTCGTCGGGCGCGAAGGTGACCAGGCCGAGGCGCTCGGCGCCGGCGGCCTCCAGGGGCTCGCCGGCGGCGTCCCGGACGGCGGCGAGCGCGCCGTCGTCGCCGAGGAAGCGGGTCGCCAGCCGGGTGAGCCCGTTGCCCATCGGGAGCGGTCCGAGGTTCATCGCGTCCACGGTGACCGCGGCGGGATCGGCGTCCGGGTCGACGTCCTCGAAGACGCCGTCGAGCTGGTAGGAGCGGTCGGCGGCGAGCGCGACCTCCAGGAGGGAGCCGGCGAAGCAGCTTCCGGGCTCGATCAGGGCGATGAGGCTGCGGCTGGTGACGTCGAGCCGCTTCAGCGTCCGCTTGAGGTAGTGCACGACCTCGTTGGCGAGCCAGTCGCCGGAGGCGTCGAGCAGCAGCCGGTCGTGGGCGAGGACGTGCTCGGCCCTCCCCGCCGTGCGGAGCACCCACGTGCCGAGCTCCGGCTCGTTGGTCCGCAGGTCCAGGATGAGGTCGTCCAGCTCGCGGGTCATGGCGAGCGTCCAGAAGTCCGCGTCGCGCAGGTCGCCGGGAGGCGCGTCCGGGCCCGCGATCGTGATCTCGGCGGCGCCGGCGTCGCGGTCGAGCGCCGCCGAGACGTGCCGGTAGGCGATGGAGGCGTCCGTGCGCTCCTTGCCGAGGGGCGCCAGCGCGATCCCCTCGGCGTCGCGCGGCCGGGAGGAGCGGGCCGCCAGCTCCCGCGCGCGTGCGGCGACCGTCTCGTCCCAGGCGGTGCGCGGGACGGCCTCGTCCACCAGGCCCCACGCGACGGCCTTCCCGCCGCCGAGGCCCTCCGCCCTGGTCGAGAAGTAGTCGGCGCGGTCGCGGCGGACGCGACGCTTGTCCGACACGCGGGTCAGGCCGCCGGTGCCCGGCAGGACGCCGAGCAGCGGCAGCTCCGGCAGCGACACCGCCGAGGACCGGTCGTCGACGAGCATGATGTGCTCGCAGGCGAGGGCCAGCTCGTAACCGCCGCCGGAGGCGGTGCCGTTCAGCGCCGCCAGGTAGGTCTGCCCGGAGTGGGCCGTCGCGTCCTCGATGCCGTTGCGGGTCTCGTTGGTGAACTTGCAGAAGTTGACCTTCCAGGCGTGCGGGGACGCGGCCAGCATCCGGATGTTGGCGCCCGCGCAGAAGATCTTCTCCCTGCCGCTGGTGAGGACGACCACGCGCACCGCGGGGTGCTCGAAGCGGAGCCGCTGGACGGCGTCGTACAGCTCGATGTCGACGCCGAGGTCGTAGGAGTTCAGCTTCAGCTCGTATCCGGGGACCAGCCCGCCCCGCTCGTCGACCGCCATCGTCAGGGTGGCGACGTCGCCCTCGACGTCCAGGCGCCAGTGCCGGTAGCGGGACGGGTCCACCCGGAACTCCACGTGCGGGCCGGTCATGCGCTGTCCTTCCGCCGGTGCCGTCTCCATCATGCTCCACAAAATTCGTTCTTCACGTCAACTGTTTGTAGCATTTCGGCCCGCGCGCCGCCCAGGACGGGAGCGCCCGGGGACGGGTCAGGGCGCGGCGAGCAGGGCCGAGGCCAGCTCGCGGACGGCGAAGCGGCGCAGCTTGCCGGTCGGCGTCGTGGGCAGCCCGTCCACCACCAGCACCTCGCGGGGGCGCTTGAACGACGCGAGACCCGCCCGGCAGAACCCGATCAGCTCGGCCGGCTCGGCGGTCGCGCCCTCCTTGAGCACGACGCAGGCGACGGGCTTGTCCAGGCCGTCGGCGTCCGGCAGCCCGACGACGGCGGCCATCGCCACCGCGGGGTGCTCCAGCAGCCGTCCCTCCACCTCGGCCGGCGACACCCAGATGCCGCCGGCCTTGAGCATGTCGCCCGTCCGGCCCAGGCAGGTGTAGAAGCCGTCCTCGTCCACCACGTAGGTGTCGCCCGTGCGCAGCCACTCCCCCTGGAAGACCTGCCGGGTCGTCTCGGTGCGGCACCAGTAGCCCGTGGCGATCGACTCGCCCTTCACCAGCAGCGAGCCCGGCGTCCCGGGCCCGACGTCGGCCCCGGCGGCGTCCACGACGCGCAGTTCGTAGCCGGGGACCGCGGTGCCCGTCGTCCCCGGGCGGACCCGTCCGGGCCGGTTCGACAGGAAGATGTGCAGGCACTCCGTGGAGCCGATCCCGTCGATGATCTCCACGCCGTACCGCTCGGTGAAGCGGCGGCACAGCTCGGCGGGCAGCGGCTCCCCCGCCGACACCGCCAGGCGGACCGACGCGAAGGCCTCCACCGGGACCTCGGCGTTGAGGATCGCCGCGTAGAAGGTCGGGACGGCGAAGAACAGGGTCGGCCGGTACTCGGCCAGCCGCCCGGCCACCGACGCCGGGGTCGGGCGGTCCGGGTCCAGGACGGCGGTCGCGCCTGCGGCGAGGGGGAAGAACAGCGAGTTGCCGATCCCGTAGGCGAAGAACAGCTTGGCGACCGAGTAGCAGCGGTCGTCCGGCCGGATGCCGAGCACCTGGCGGCCGTAGGTCTCCACGACGTGCCGGATGTTGGCGTGCCGGTGCATCGCGCCCTTCGGGCGGCCCGTCGTTCCGGACGTGTAGAGCCACAGGGCGCTGGAGTCGTCCGAGGTCGCGTACGGCTCGGCCGGCGCTCCGCCGCGGGCGCGCCCCTCGCGGACCAGGTCCTCGAACGGGTCCACCCGCACGCCCGCCGGGGCGCGGAGCGCCGCGTCCCCCTCCACCGCGACGCGCCGGACGCCGGGAGCGTGCGCGAGGGCCGCCTCGGCGGCGGCCGCGAACCGGTCGCCGACCAGCAGCACCCGGGCGCGCGCGTCGGCCAGCAGGCCGCCGAGCTCGGGGCCCGTCAGCATCGTCGACACCGGGACGGGGACGGCGCCGAGCCGCATCGCGCCCAGGATCACCGCGGCCATGGGCGGGCCGTCGGCCATGAACAGCACCACCCGCTCCTCGGCGCGCAGGCCCCACCGTTCGAGCCCGGCGGCGATGTCCCCGGCGAGCTCGGCGAGCCCGGCGTAGCTGACGTCCCCGCCCGGACCGGTCAGCGCCGTCCGGCCGGCGCCGGGCCCGGACGCCGCCCGGAGCAGGTAGTCGGAGGCGTTGAAGGTGTCGGGCGGGACCGGGGCGGTCGCCGTTCCAGCGGTCATCGAGGTCTCCCCTCGCCGGGAACCGTGGCCCCAATGCTCTACATAGATGAAACGACAGTCAATAGACTTGTGGAACGATGTCGGTTCCGGGCGCGGCCCGCGCGGCGCCGGCCGGACCCGCGCGATACTGGACGGCGCCCCGGCCGCCCCGCAGGCGGGCGGGCGCGCCCACCGGGGCCCAGAGGAGGAGCACATGGCCCGAACCGGCGAGGACCCGGCGCACCCGGAGCCGAGGTTCCGGCGTCGGCGCGAACTCGGCGCGGCGAGCGCGCGGTCCCTGCTGCTGACAGTGCTGGGCGAGTTCGTCCTGCCCGGCGGCGAGCCGGTGTGGACGGCGACGTTCCTGCGCGCGCTCGGGCTCCTCGGCGTCGAGGAGAAGGCCGTGCGGCAGGCGCTCGCCCGCAGCGCCGGGGAGGGCTGGCTCGCCGGGGAGCGGCACGGCCGCCGCACCGCCTGGCGGCTCACCCCGTCCGGGGAGCGGCTGCTCACCGACGGCACCGAGCGGATCTACGGCTTCGGCCGCCCGGGCGGCGCGTGGGACGGGCAGTGGCTCCTGGTGCTGGCCACCGTCCCGGAGACCAGCCGCCGCCTGCGCCACCTGCTGCGGACCCGGCTCGCCTGGAGCGGCCTCGGCAACCTCTCCCCCGGCGTGTGGGTCAGCCCGCACCCCGAGCGCGAGGCCGAGGTCCGGGAGGTCCTCGCCGAGATCGGCGTCGCCGACGCCTCCACCCTGTTCGTCGGGCGGCTCGGCGACCTGGACGAGGCGCGGCGCGTGGCGCGTCAGGCGTGGGACCTGGACGAGATCGGGCTCGCCTACGAGGACTTCCTCGACGCCGTCGGCGCGCTGCGGCCCGCCGACGATCCGGGGACGTTCGCCGCGCACACCAGGCTCGTCCAGGAATGGCGCCGCTTCCCGTTCCTCGACCCCGGCCTTCCCGCGCCCCTGCTCCCCGACGACTGGAGCGGCGCCCAGGCGGTCGCGCTCTTCCACGAGCGGCACGACGCCTGGCGCCCCGTCGCCGACCGCCAGTGGAAGGCGTTGGGCGCCTGACGGCGGGCGGTGTGTAGGCGGCGCGTCCCCGGGAAGTCGGGTAGGGGCCGGTGTCGTCGATGGGAGTCGTGGAAATGGGCAGTTTGATAGGACGGAACCTGCTCGCCGGCGCGGAGCCCGACGTCGCCGCCGACTCCGGCTACGCCGACCCCCCGCCCCGCATGGGCTTCTTCACCGACACGTCGGTGTGCATCGGCTGCAAGGCGTGCGAGGTGGCCTGCAAGGAATGGAACGCCGTCCCGGAGGACGGCCTCGAGTTCACCGGCATGTCCTACGACAACACGCAGGGCCTCGGCGCCGACACCTGGCGGCACGTCGCGTTCATCGAGCAGAGCAAGCCGATCGGCCAGAACGAGAGCGGGGTCGACCACGGCGACGCGCAGGGCGGCGCACAGGACGCGGGCGGCATGCGCTGGCTGATGGCCTCCGACGTGTGCAAGCACTGCACGCACGCCGCCTGCCTCGACGTGTGCCCGACCGGGTCGCTGTTCCGCACCGAGTTCGGCACGGTGGTCGTCCAGGAGGACATCTGCAACGGCTGCGGCTACTGCGTGCCCGCCTGCCCGTACGGGGTCATCGACCAGCGCAAGGGCGACGGGCGGGTGTGGAAGTGCACCCTGTGCTACGACCGGATCAGCGTGGGGCAGGAGCCCGCGTGCGCGAAGGCGTGCCCGACCGACTCGATCCAGTTCGGCCCGCTGGACGAGCTGCGCGAGCGGGCGGCGCAGCGCGTCGACCAGCTCCACGGCCTCGGCGTCGAGGACGCGCGGCTCTACGGGCACGACCCGGACGACGGCGTCGGCGGCGACGGCGCCTTCTTCCTCCTGCTGGACGAGCCCGAGGTGTACGGGCTGCCGCCGGATCCGGTCGTCACCACGCGCGACCTGCCGTCCATGTGGCGGCACGCCGGAGTCGCCGCCGCCACGCTGCTCGGCGGGCTCGCCGCCGTCTTCGCCGCACACGGCCGCACGGGGGGCGCGCGATGAGCTCGTCGGAGGTCGGCAAGGAGGGCGTGCGCGGCGAGCGGCCCGGCCGGGAGGCCCAGATCGGCAAGGGCCTGGGCGGCCGGGGACGGCGCGGAGGGCGCCGGGGCGGGCGCGGCGAGAAGGCCATGGTGCCGGAGGCGGAGTTCACCTCCTACTACGGCAAGCCCGTCCTGAACCCGCCGGTGTGGAAGTCCCTCGACATCGCGGGGTACTTCTTCCTCGGCGGCCTGGCCGGCGCGGGGTCGGTGCTCGCCGCCGGCGCGCAGCTCACGGGGCGCCCGGCGGCCGCGCGGGCGTTGAAGATCTCCTCGCTGGCCGCGATCGGCGGGTCCGCGGCCGCGCTGGTCCACGACCTCGGGCGGCCGGAGCGGTTCTCCAACATGCTGCGCGTCATGAAGCCGACCTCGCCGATGAGCGTCGGCTCCTGGCTGCTGGCCGCCTACGGTCCCGCCGCGGGCGCCGCCGCCGTGCTGGAGGTGACCGGGCTCTTCCCGCGCCTCGGCCGCGCCGCCACCGCCGGAGCCGCCGTGCTCGGCCCGCCCGTCGCCGCCTACACCGCGGTGCTCGCCGCCGACACCGCCGTCCCCGCCTGGCACGAGGCGTACCGCGAGCTCCCGTTCGTCTTCGTCGGCTCGGCCGCCGCCGCGGCGGCCGGCATGGCGCTGGTCACCGCGCCCGTTCGGGAGAACGCCCCGATGCGCACCGCCGCCGTGTTCGGCTCCGGTCTGGAACTGGCCGCGGCCGCGGTTCTGGAGCGCCGGGCCGGGCTGGCGGCCGAGCCGTACCGGCGGGGCAGGGGCGGGGTCTACATGCGCGCCGGCGAGGCCCTCTCCGCCGCGGGCGTCGCGGGATGCGTCCTGCTCGGCGGGCGCAGCCGGGTCGCGGCGGCCTTGAGCGGCGCAGCCCTCCTGGCGAGTTCGGCCTGCACGCGTTTCGGCGTCTTCCACGCGGGCGTGCAGTCGGCCGAGGACCCCAAGTACACCGTCGTTCCCCAGCGGGAACGCCTCGCCGCACGCGGCGGGGCGCCCACCTCCTGAGGGTGCCGTCTTTCTGCAAGCCGATTGCAAGTTTGCGCAAGCTCTTGACCTGACTGCAAGAAGAGAGCATTCTCGCGTTGCTCGCGGACGGCCGTCCACCCACCCCCTCGGGCGCCCGCCAGGCGCCCCGTGACAGGAGTTCGCCGCCATGTCTGCCAACGACGCGCCACGCGCGGGAGCCCCCCGCGCGCGAGTCCCCCGCCGCCGGTCGCTGCTCGCCGCCGGCCTCCTCGTCCTCGCCGGGACGGCGCCCGTCGCCGCCCTGCTCCCCGACCGCCCCGCCCGCGCCGCCGCCTCCCTCAACGCGAGCGACGTCACCGCCAACCTCTGGGAGTGGAACTGGCCGTCCGTCGCCGCCGCGTGCACCGACCACCTCGGCCCCGCCGGGTACGGGGCCGTGCAGGTCGCCCCGCCGGCCGAGTCGGTCAGCCTGGCCTCGACCAATGACGGGGCCCACCCGTGGTGGGAGGTGTACCAGCCCGTCTCCTACGGCCTGACGAGCAGGCTCGGAACCCGCGCCCAGTTCTCCTCCATGGTGGCGGCCTGCCACAACGCGGGCGTCCGCGTCTACGTGGACGCGGTCGTCAACCACATGGCGGGCCACAACAACACGGCCAACACCACCTACGGCGGCTCCACCTTCGATCCCGGCGGGTTCGCCTACCCGGCCGTCCCGTACGGGTACGGCGACTTCCACCACGCCAACGACGGATACTGCGACGACGACGACGCGGGCATCGACGACTGGAACAACACCTCCGAGGTGCAGAACTGCGAGCTGGTCTCGCTGTCGGACCTGAAGACCCAGTCCGGCTACGTGCGCGACAAGATCGCCGGTTACCTCAACGACCTGATCGGCCTCGGCGTGGACGGGTTCCGGATCGACGCCGCCAAGCACATCGCCCAGGCCGACTTCGCCGCCGTCAGGGCCGCCCTGCACACCACCACCGCCGAGGGCAGGGCGCCCTACATCGCGCAGGAGGTCTTCCCCGGGTCGAGCACGGCCGACCTGAAGCCCTCGGCGTTCACCGGGAACGGCGACGTGCTCGGCTTCTCCTACGCCCAGGGCCTGAAGACCCAGTTCCAGAACGGGACGCTGTCCAACCTGTCCGGCATCCCGTCCTGGTCGCTGGACGCGGACGGCTCCCGGACCCACACGATGATCACCAACCACGACACCGAGCGGGACGGGTCCACGCTCAACTACAAGAGCGGCTCCGACTACACCCTGGCGACCTACTTCCTGCTGGCCTACCCGTACGGCAAGCCCTCGGTGTACGACGGCTTCACCTGGGCGTCGGCCGGGCAGTCGCCGCCCGCCGACGCCCGCGGGTTCGTCACCGCCGCGAACTGCTCGAACGGCTGGCAGTGCCTCACCCGCTCGACCGGGGTGAAGGGCATGGTCGGATGGCACAACGCGACCGCGTCCGCCACGTCGGTGGGCGACTTCACCGCCACCGCGGGGAACGTCATCGGGTTCAGCCGCGGCTCCCGGGGCTGGATCGGGCTCAACGACTCCTCCACCCCGTCCACCGCGTCCTACCGGACCGGGCTCGCGGACGGCGTCTACTGCGACGTCATCACCGGCGGCCTCGGTTCGAGCGGCTGCCAGGGCACCGCCGTCACCGTGGCGGGCGGGACCGCGACCGTGACGATCCCCGCGGGAGGCGCCGTCGCGATCCACGCGGACGCCCGGTCCGGCCAGACCCCGCCGCCCACCTCCGACCCCGGGACCGTCTCCGACACCTTCAACGTCAACGCCACCACCACCTGGGGCACGAGCGTCTACCTCGTCGGCGACGTCCCTGCGCTCGGCTCGTGGGACACCTCCAAGGCGGTGAAGCTGTCCCCGTCCGGCTACCCCATCTGGAGCGGGACGGTGACGCTGCCCGCCAACACCAAGATCGAATACAAGTACCTCAAGAAGACCGACGCCGGAGCCGTGACCTGGGAGAGCGGCGCCAACCGCACCTACACGACCGGCACGTCCGGCCGCACCGCCAACGACACCTGGCGATAGCCCGACCGCGGGCCGGCCTCCGCGCGGAGGCCGGCCCCCGCCCCCCGGGCGGGCGCGGCGGCGGCCAACTCGGCCCGGGGGGCGGCCTGGGCCCAGCCCCCACCACCCCCCCGCCCCGGCCGCCCCCCCCCCCACCGACCCCGGGCGAGCCCCCGCCCGCGGCCCGCCCCCCGCGCGGAGGCCGGCCCCGGCCGCGTCAGGGGCGCGGCGTGCGGAAGAGGGTCTCCTGGGTGAGGCTGGCGACCAGCACGCCGTCCCGGGTGTGGATCGTTCCGGTGTACCAGCCGCGCCCGGCGGCGACCGTCTGCGGGACGAGGTCCATCAGCACCCAGTCGTCCATCCGGACCGGCCGGTGGAACCAGACGGCGTGGTCCAGGCTGGACCCCGACCGGGCCGCGCCGTCGTGCAGCGCGATCAGCCCGCTGGAGATGTCGGACAGGTACGTCAGCACGCAGGCGTGGAGCAGGTCGTCGTCCGGCAGCGGCGCGGGGCAGCGCGACCACAGCCGCGTCGGGAAGTCGGCCGCCTCGTAGGGCTGCGGCGGCACGCGGCTCTCCATGGAGAACAGCCGCGGGACCGGGGAGGCCGGGAGGCCGTCCGGCCCGGGGACCCGCGGCGCCGGGTGCACCTGCCGGTCCTCGTCGTCGGCGGGCCGCTGGAACGACACCGACATGTTGAAGATGACCTCGCCGCCCTGGAGCGCCACCACGCGGCGCGCCGAGAACGAGCGGCCGTCGCGGTCCCGGTCCACCCGGAAGATCGTCGGCCGCGCCGCGTCGCCGCCGCGCAGGAAGTACCCGTGCAGCGAGTGCGGCAGCCGCCCCTCCGGGACGGTGCCGCCCGCCGCGCGCAGCGCCTGCGCCGCGACCTGCCCGCCGTACAGGGGGTAGGGGTCGTCGAAGACGAGCGCTCCCCGGTAGAGGTCCCGGTCGAGCTCTTCCAGGTCCAGCAGCTCCAGGACGGAGTGGAGGGACTCCAGCCGCCCTTCGGGCTCTTCGGAGATCGAGGGTCGCACGCTCGCGACGTTATCCGACCCGGGCGCGGGCCGGCCGGTCGGGCTGGGCCGGTCAGTCCCCCGGCGTCCCGGCGGAGCGCGTGCCGGGCCGCCAGAAGGCGGCCAGCAGGAGGGCGGCGCCGATCCCGCCGGCGAGGGCGGTGACGGCCAGGCCCGTCCAGCCCGCCAGGTCGCCGTCGATTCCGAGGACGCGGTCCAGGGACGCCGCGCCGCCGCCGAGCGCGCCCACCGCGCACGCCACCATCATGATCATGACCACGTACTCGTAGCCCTGGCCGGGGCGGAAGATGAAGAAGCCGTTGCGCAGGTGCGCGGTGACGAACGCGACGGCCATCGTGCCCACCGCGCCCGCCGCCGCCAGCGGCGTGAGGAGCCCGAGCAGCAGCAGGACGCCCGCGCCCAGCTCGGTGCCGGTCGCCATCAGCGCGTGCAGGCGGCCCGGCCGCAGCCCCATCGACTCGAACCAGCCCGCCGTGCCCTCGATCCTCCCGCCGCCGAACGCGTGGTTCCACCCGTGCGCGATCAGCGTGCCGCCGACGGACACCCGCAGGACCAGGGAGGCGATGTCGATCCCCGCCGCGTCAACAGCCATGCCCGGCCCTCTCCTCGTGTGCTGGGAACGCCCAGCAACGTACCGGACCGGGAGGGCGGCCAGCGCTTTGCATGCGCTGCTTCCGACCGCAGTGCGGCGCGCTGGTGATCCCGGCCGCCCCCGCGGCGTGCGACGCCCCGTCCTCCGCATATCCCGACGCCCGTGGGGCAGATCACAGAAAGTCGGGCTCCGCATCGCGTCACATTCGGACGCGTCCGGTCCATCTTTCTGTGTGAGCGGCACGGGCGCGGAGAGCTTGGGAGGCGGCATGGACAGCGTGGCGAGGAGATTCGACCTGACGATGCTGTACGCCGCCTACGGCGCCTTCCGCCGCGACACCGCCCGGTTGGAGGCGGCGGGCCGGCCCGGCACCGCCTTCGGATGGGCCGAGGCGGCGGACCGCTGGGCCCTGTTCACCGCCCACTGGAGCCTGCAGGACCGCGCCGAGAAGAACGCCCTCTGGACCGTCATGTACGCCAAGGACGCCGACGGGCCCGGGCGGGTCGGTGTGGTCCTCGACGCCATGGCGTCGCTGGCCCTGAAGGCCGTCCCGCCGATCGACGGCGTGGAGGCGGCGCTGGAGCACCGCGACCGCGACGCGTTCGCGGCGTACGCGCGCGATATGCGGGCCTCGGTGGACGCGCTGCTGGACTTCAAGGAGTCCAACGTCCTGCCCCTCATCCAGGAGACCCTCACCCCGTTCGAATGGGGCACCTTCGACGTGGAGCTCCGCCGCGAGCTGGGGCTGCGCGGGCTCGGAGTGTTCCTGCCCTGGCTTCTCGACGGCGCCCCGGACGGCACCCGCCGCGCCGTGCTGGGGCTGCTCCCGCCGCCGATCCGGCTCTGCTACCGGGCGCGCTGGCGTCCGCGCTACCTGCGCCGCGGCGGCCTCGCCGTCCGGGCGCGCTGATCCCGCCCGCCGGTCCCGCCCTGCCGGGACCCCGCACGGTGGACCGCGCCATGTGACGCGGTCCACATTCCGACATGTCACATTCACGGTGTCTGCGTCGGTCTCATGCCCAGAAGCGCGACTGCCACAGCGCGACGGAGGGATGCGGACGATGGCGGGAACGAGGGCGCCCGGCGGGGCGCGGGTCGGCACGCGGAGGCCGCCCAGGGCACTGGACGTCACGACGAGGGCGCTCGACGAGCGGTTCGGCACCACCGGATTCGCGCGCAAGGCGCTGCGCAAGGCGTTCCCGGACCAGTGGACCTTCCTGCTCGGCGAGATCGCGATGTACTCCTTCGTGATCATTCTGCTGACCGGGGTGTACCTGACGCTGTTCTTCAAGCCGAGCATGCACGAGGTCGTCTACAACGGCTCGTACACGAAGCTGAAGGGCGTCGAGATGAGCGAGGCGTACGCCTCCGCCCTCAAGATCAGCTTCGACGTGCGGGGCGGGCTGCTCGTCCGGCAGATCCACCACTGGTCCACGCTCATCTTCATGGGCGCGATCCTCGTGCACATGCTCCGCAACTTCTTCAGCGGAGCGTTCCGCAAGCCCCGCGAGCTGAACTGGCTGATCGGCATCGCCATGTTCATGCTCGTGATGCTGAACGGCCTGTTCGGGTACTCGCTGCCGGACGACCTGCTGTCCGGGACGGGCCTGCGCATCCTGGAGGGCGTGCTCGCGTCGATCCCGCTGGTGGGCTCGTACGCGGTGATGTTCCTGTTCGGCGGCGAGTACCCGGGCACCGACATCATCCCGCGCCTGTACGTCATCCACGTGCTGCTGATCCCCGGCATCCTGGCGGCGCTGATCCCGCTGCACGCCGTCGTGCTGACCTGGCGGCAGACGCACACGCAGTTCCCGGGCAAGGGCAGCTCGAACACGACCGTCCGCGGCTACCCGTTCTTCCCCGTCTTCATCGCCAAGACCACGGCGTTCTTCCTGTGGGTGCTGGGCGTGACGACGCTGCTGGCCGCGTTCTTCCAGATCAACCCGATCTGGCTGTTCGGGCCCTACGACCCCGGCGCGATCAGCTCCGGGTCGCAGCCCGACTGGTACATGGGCTGGCTGGAGGGCGCGCTGCGGGTCATGCCGTCCTGGGAGATCAACGTCTGGGGCCACACCGTCGCGATGAGCGTGGTCGTCCCCGCCCTCGTGGTGCCCGGGCTGCTGTTCACCGGGCTGGCCGTCTACCCGTTCCTGGAACGCTGGGTGACCGGCGACTCGCAGATCCACCACCTGCTGGACCGGCCGCGCGACGTCCCGGCGCGCACCGGCATCGGCGTCGGCGGCGTGGTCTTCTACGGGGGGCTGTGGCTCGCGGGCGGCAACGACGTCCTCTCCGACAAGTTCGACGTCCCGCTGTTCTGGACGACGTGGTTCTTCCGGTTCCTCATCGTCCTCGGACCGGTGCTCGCCTACGCCGTCACCTACCGGCTCTGCGTCGGCCTGCAGCGCCGCGACCTCGGCCTGGCCCACCACGGGCTGGAGACCGGCATCGTCCGCCAGTCGCCGGACGGGGGGTTCAGCGAGGTCGAGCGCCCGCTCCCGGACGAGGCGATCGCCGCGATCACCGATCCGCGCCCCGCGCCCGCCGCCGACCTGGACGTCCCGCCGCCCGTCGACGACGTCGAAAGCCCCCGCGGCCGCACCGCCCGGGGGCGCGTGCGGGCCGCCCTCAACCGCCGCTTCCGCGCCGACCTGGCCGTCGTCCCCGAACGCGCCCCGGTCGAAGCGGACGGCGAGCGGCCGGCGATCGAGGAGGAGGCCGCGTCACGGTGACCCGGGGCGCTCGAACAGGAGGCGGATGACCGGGCCGGCGGCCCGCACGGGGTCGTCGCCGAGGTCGCGCAGGGCGCCGCTCAGCCACAGGTGGGCGAAACCGTGCACGATCGACCAGGCGGCGATCCCGGCCGTCCGGTCCTCCGCGGGGCGGCCGGGCACGGCGCCGCGGACGCCCTCGGCGAGCACGCGCCCGGCGCGGTCGCGCGCGGCGGCCACCTCCGGGTCGTCCGGGCGGTAGAGCGCGGGCGCGAACATGACCTCGAAGTGGACCCGGTGCTCGACGGCGAACCGCACGTAGGCGAGCCCGACGCCGTGCAGGTCGTTCCCGGCGGCCTCCAGGGCGTCGGCGAACAGCGCGTACCCCTCGGCGGCGACGGCCGTCAGCACGCCGGTCTTGTCGCCGAAGTGGTGCGCGGGCGCGGCGTGCGACACCCCGGCGCGGCGTGCCAGCTCCCGCAGGCTCCACGTGGCCGGGCCCGCCTCCGCGATCACCTCGATCGCGGCGTCGAGCACGGCCCGCCTCAGGTTGCCGTGGTGGTAGCCGTCGCCGCTCATGCCCGGAATCCTAGGGCGGGAGGACGGACGGTCCGTCAGTCCTGCTCCTTGGCGAACGCGCGGAGGCGGGCCAGGTCCACCACGGTGATCCTGCGCCAGCCGGTGCGGATCAGGCCCTCGCGGCGCAGCCCGCTGAGCGCGCGGGCGACGGTCTCCCGGGAGGCGTCCATCCAGCTGCCGAGCTCCTCCTGCGACAGCGGCGGCCCGATCTCGATCGACCCGTCGGGCGCGGGCGGGGCGTGCTGGGCCGAGCGCTCCGCCAGCTCGGCGAGCAGGGCCGCCAGGCGCTCCGGACCCCGGCTCGTGATGTGGGCGGTCAGCCGCCGGTCGGAGTCGTCCATGCGCTGCACGAAGGTGCCGGTGACGAGCATCCACACGTCCGGGTGCGCGTCCAGGAACCCGGTGAAGCGGGCCGCGGGCACGACCAGGGCGCGGATCGGGGACAGCGCGGTGACGGTCGCGGCGCGCGGCCGCCCGCCGAGCACCGCGCTCTCGGCGAGCAGGTCGCCGGGGCCGCGGACGGCCAGCACCACGTCGTGGCCGTCCTCGGTCGCGGAGGTCACCTTCGCCCAGCCCCGCTCGATGATGATCACATGGTCGGACTCGTCGCCCTGGTACACCAGCGGCGCCTTGACCGGGAACGTGCGGGGACGCGCGGCGTCGCGCAGCGCGGTCCGCTGCGCGGGTTCGAGCGCCGACCAGAACGCGGAAGGCGGAGAGGACGCCGCGTACGGAACCAACAGCCGCCTCCTTTGCTCAGGGTTACCAGAACTGTAAACCCGCAGGCCCTCACTTGGGGACGGCCATGAGGCGCACGGCGAGCCCCGTGAAGACGGTTCCGCTGAAGATGTTCAGGCCGCGGGCGACGCGGCGGCTGCGCCGCAGGAGGTTCGCGAGGCGGCCGGAGAGGAGGCCGACGCAGGCGTCCACGACGAGGCCGAGCAGGACGAGCGTGACGCCGAGGACGAGCAGTTGCACCATCGGATGCCCCACGGAGGGGTTCACGAACTGCGGCAGGAAGGCGATGTTGAAGAGGATCACCTTGGGGTTCAGCAGGTTCGTGACGACGCCCTGCCAGAACGCGCGGAGCCGTCCCGGGCCGACCGGGGCCGCGCCCTCCTCCCCCGGCTCGCCGCGGTCCCGGAACGACCTGACGGCGAGGAAGAGGAGGTAGGCGGCGCCCGCCCAGCGCAGCACGTGGTACAGCGCCGGCAGCGCGGTGAACAGGGCGGAGAGGCCGAGCGTCGCGGCGACGGCGTGCGTCAGGGCGCCGGTGGCGACGCCCGCCGCCGCCATGAGGCCCGTGACCGGGCCGCCGCGCCCGCCCATCGCGACGATGAACATCATGTCGGGGCCGGGGGTGACGCAGAGCGCGAACGCGGCGACAACGAACGCCGCATAAAGGGAGGTATCTACCATGCCGAAATCATGCGGCAGGAGGCCGCCGCTCCGCGAGCGCAATACGGCGTCCCCGGCCCCGGGCGGGCGTCAGGCGGCCGGAGACGGCCGCGTCTCGATCGTCAGGGCCTCGTGGTCGAAGGACAGGTACCCGCCGATCTTCGCGGCGTCCTCCAGGGGCTCCTCGTACGACCAGGCGGCGTCCTCGGCGCCGGCCAGCGACCAGTACGCGGCCTCGCCCTTGTAGGGGCAGAACGTCCGCTTCTCGCTGCGGGTCAGCAGGTCGCGGCGGACGTCCTCGGCCGGGATGTAGTAGCGGTTGGGCAACCCGGTCTCCGAGATCAGCTTCGCCCGCCCGGTCTCGGCGACGACCTCGTCGCCGAGCAGCACCCGCACGCGCCGGGACGTGGCGCGGGCGTCGACCCGGTGGTACGGGTCGCGCAGGTGGCCGTGGACCTCCTCGTCCTCGTCGAACCAGGCGTCCATCCGGTTCCAGTAGAAGGCCATGTGCCCGCGCAGCCACGCCGCCTCCGGCTTCGGGTCCGGATACCCCCACACCGCGTTCTCGGCCGCCCGGTCGCCCACCCGCACCGTCCAGTACGCGGCGTCGCCCTTGAACGGGCAGTGCGTCGCGTGGACGGTCTTCTCCAGCAGGTCGGTGCGCACGTCCTCCTCGGGGACGTACAGGACGGGCAGCAGCCCCGTCTCGTGGAGCAGCTTCCCGCGCTCGGTGTCCAGCACCGTCTCCCCCGCGAAGCGGGCGCGGACCCGGCGCGGGAAGTCGTGCATGAACAACCGGTGCGCCGGTCCGTCGATCGTGAAGTTGACCTCGTCGCCGGGCGAACCGGCGAGCGGGCCCGGCTGCATGGTCAGGGACATGGCGCGGCTCCTCAGACTGCCTGACTGCTAGACACCGGTCGGCATCGTCTCCAGTTCACCACGGCGCGCCGCCTCCAGGTGCAGCGGCTGGAGCGCCGAGGTGGCGCGGAACCAGCCCAGCGCGTCGTAGCGCTCGGCGAGCCGTGTCGGGACGTACTGGCGCGAATCCCGGTCCGGGTCGTACACGACGCCGATCGCGCGGTGCCCGAGCGTGCCGGTGAAGAAGTCGGGCTTCTCCCGCTCCGGAGGCACGACGAACATCGCCCGGTGCAGCTCCGACTCCGCCAGCACCTGCTCCAGCGAGCCGTGCGCCGGCGGCGGGACGTGCATGACCTCCATCGGGGCGCCCCAGGCCGGCGCCGCGACGACCTCGCCGGGGCCGGCCGCGAAGCCGACCAGCACGACGCCGTCGGCTCCGTGCCGCTCCCTGGCGAGCTGGCCGAGGTTGACCATCCCGGCGCCGGCCATGTCGGTCGCCCGCGCGTCGCCCACATGGGTGTTGTGCGCCCACACGACGGCCTTGGCGCCGTGGAAGTCCATCAGCCGGTCCAGCGTGTCGGCCATGTGGACGTCCCGGACGTTCCACGACTCCGGCCCGCCGCCCAGCATGGTGCGGTAGTAGTGCTCGGCGCCCGCCGCCACCTCGGCGTTCTGCCGGGCGTCGAACTCCTCCTCCGGGTCGCCGGCCTCCCCCGGCGGCGCCGGGCGGCGCAGCGCGGCCAGCAGTTCCAGCACCTCCGCCGCGCAGCCGCCCGGGACCAGGGCGGCGTTCCACCCGTAGGAGCGGGGGTCGTGGCCGTGCGGCTCGAAGCAGCGGTACGCCTCCAGCGCCGTGTCCAGGTACTCGGGGCGGTGCGCCGCCAGGTAGTCGACGACCGCCCGCAGCGAGTCCCAGAGGCTGTAGACGTCCAGGCCGTGGAAGCCGGCCCGCTCGACCGGCGGAAGGCCCGCGTTGCGGTCGCGCAGCCACCGGCAGAACCGGACGGTCTCCTCGTTGGCCCACATCCACGTCGGCCAGCGCTCGTAGGCGTTCAGGGCGGCCCTCGGATCCTGGTGCGCCCCCGGCGCGAGCGTCACGCAGCGGTCGACCCGGCGGCAGTCGGGCCAGTCGCCCTCGACGGCGACGAACCCGAACCCGCGCTCGGCGATCAGCCGCCTGGTCAGCGCGGCCCGCCACGCGTAGTACTCGTGGGTCCCGTGGCTGGCCTCGCCGATCAGCACGCACCGGCCGTCCCCGATGCGGTCGAGGAGCGGGTCCAGATCCTCCGCGTACTCCAGCGGCAGCGCGGCTCCGCGCACGTCGGCGGCGGCGCGCCCTTCCCGGCCTCGCATGGCGACGTCCCCCTCGCGTCCTCCGTCGCGTCCAGGTCCTTACTCTTCGCCTTCCCGGGATTCGGGAAGGCGAAGCGCGCCGGCCGGGATCGGGGCGTGTCAGGGGTCCCGCCGGATGCCCGTCGTGCGGGCGCGGTAGTCGCTGGGGGTCTGGCCGTAGGCGGCGCGGAACGCGCGGCTGAAGGCGGCGGCGTCCGGCAGGCCCCAGCGGTTGGCGATCGCGCCGATCCGCTGCGTGCCGAGGAACGGGTCGCCGAGTTCGCGGCGGCAGTGCTCCAGGCGGCGGGTCCGGACGTACCGGGCGACGGTCGTCCCGGTCGGCGCGAACACCCGGTAGAGCTGGCGGACGGAGATGTGGTGCGCGGCGGCGATCGCGGCGGGGCTCAGCGACGGGTCGTGCAGGCGCGCCTCGATCCACTCCTCGATCGCCCGCAGCATCTCCGCTCCCTCCGGCGACGGGGACGCGGGCGCGCCCAGCCACTCGCTGGCCGCGCCGGTGACCAGCTCGACGAGGGCCCCGCCGAGGTGGTGGGCGTAGATCTCGTCGGACGCCCCGCCGAACGGGTCGCCCGCCGCGGCCCCGCTCCCCGTGGCGGGCCCGGCGCCGTTCGGGGCGGCTCCCCGCTCGCCGTCCTCGGCGCCGCTCTCGGCCAGGGCGCCGAGGAAGGACGAGACGAGCCGCCCGGTCCGGGCCCGCCCGCCGAGCAGCGTGCCGCCGAACGCGGCGAGGCGCTCCCGCGGCAGCGGCACGGCGCTGTGCGGGATCACCACGGTGAAGATGTGGTGGGCGTCGAAGGAGATCTCCACGGGACGGGTCAGGTCGTAGAACACCACGTCTCCCGCGCCGACCACGGCCCGGCGGCCGTTCTGCCGCAGCACGCACGAGCCGCGCAGCACCAGGCCGAGCTTGTAGCACTCGCGGGTGTCGCGGGCGATCTGCAGGGCGCTGCGCCGCACCGCGTGCGCGGGCGCGTGCACGTCGCCGGCCTCCACCGGGCCCAGCACCCGGCCGCTCAGCCGGGCGGCGAACCCTCCGGGCAGGCACGGCTGCACGTGGAACGGCCCGAAGGCCGAGCTGATCAGGTGGCGCCAGTAGTCCGCCTGGTCGCGGGCAGGGTGGTCCGAGGTGTCAACGAGCGTGGGCATGACGCTCCTCCGGTCGGCGGGCGGGGTCTCGGACGCCAACCGCAAGGCTTCTACGGCGCGTCAGGAAGGTCAATGAGCGAGTCAGCACGACGCTTCCGGCGGGCTTTGGCACTCGCCGCCAAAGTCACGGCACGCAGCGGCAAGACCGCCCCTTCCCCGGCGGCTTATACATGTCGCGGACCGACTCCCAGGGAGCCCCGCCAACCGGAAGATCCCGGACGACCCCCGAGAGGAACCCCCATGCCAGCCGACGAGCAGGAGACCGGCACCGGCCACGAGCCCGGCACCGGCGACGGCCAGGACAACGGCATCAGCCGCAAGAACTTCATCGTCGCCGCGGGCGCGGCGGGCATCGGCGCGCTCGCGCTGCCCACCGCCGTGTCCGCGGTGACCGCGCCCGCGCAGGCCCGCACCGAGCAGCGGCCGCTCACCCCGACGCCCAAGTGCGACGACGGGGACGACACCCCGACGCACTCGCAGATGGAGGGCCCCTACTTCAAGCCCGGGTCCCCCGAGCGCGCGTCGATCGTGACGCCCGGCATGCCGGGGACCCCCCTCACGGTCTCCGGGATCGTCTACTCGATGTCGTGCACGCCGGTGGCCCACGCCCTGCTCGACTTCTGGCAGGCGGACTATTACGGCAATTACGACAACTACGGCTACAAGCTCCGTGGACACCAATACACGGACGCTTCGGGACGATTCACCCTCACGACGATCGTGCCGGGCCTCTACCCCGGCCGCACCCGGCACATCCACGTCAAGGCGCAGGCCCCCTACCGGCAGATCCTGACGACGCAGCTGTACTTCCCGAACGAGCCCCGCAACAGCTCCGACTCGCTCTACGACCCGGCGCTGCTCATGAAGGTCCAGACCACTCCCACGGGCCGCACCGCGAAGTTCGACTTCGTCCTGCAGGTTCCCTGACCGGGGTTCCGCGGCCGGATTCCGTCACCGCTCCCGCGGAATCCCGCCCCCGCCAAGGCACCGGCGCGCCTTGGCGGGGGCTCCCGCCGTGTGACTGCGGGGGCTCCCGCCGTGTGACTGCGGGGGCTCCCGCCGTGTGACTGCGGGGGCTCCCGCCGTGTGACTGCGGGGGCTCCCGCCGTGTGACTGCG